>DASUTC010000373.1 GCA_036374795.1 Herpetosiphonaceae bacterium | reverse complement strand
CCACCACCCGGATTGACGACGATCGTGGCGGCGGAGGCGACCTGGGCGGCGGGCCAGATCAGCACCAGCACCAGCAGCCCGGTCAGCGCGACCGTCCACGGGGCCATTCTACGCATGAGGGAGTGCTCCATTTCTGCTAGCGAAGTACCATGCGAGCGCACTCGGCACAAGGCAAAGCACAGTTTAAATTAATGCTGTTTTTGACTGAAAATCCAGCCCCGATGACGTACGACCACAATCGTGCGAGTGGCTACCCGGCTCGTGGCGCAGGGATGCGCTCCCGTTGCCGGTAGCAATACATGTTCGGTCAGATGTGGTGAAGGAAGCTGTCCCGGCGCTCATTGCGGTTGCCCTTCACGTCTCGTTGCGCGACGGGAAGATACCTTCCATGCAGAGGAATAAAGCGGCCATCTGCGGCGCTGATCAGCTTCGTCGGGGCATATTGGCATACGCCCCGACAAATAGTGATCGTCAAATTATACACCTGGACGCGCCAAATATTTAGCCCGCCCAGGAGTCCATCTTAGCGATTCGGAAGCGATGGCAGATTCGCTGCGGAGCGCGTAATACCTGGAGTCGATCCGGTCACGCTCAATCTGCGCAGTTCTGCCCGGCTGGTGGCCTCATTCAAGATTTGGAGCCCAATAGGCTACCATCGGGAGGTACTGCCGATACCTGACTGGTGTCGTCGTCGGCGTATTGGTCGGTGTATTGGTCGCCGTGGGCGTATTGGTCGGCGTATTGGTCGCCGTGGGCGTATTGGTCGGTGTATTGGTCGGAATCGGTGTATTAGTTGGCGTATTGGTCGGTGTATTGGTCGGCGTCGGTGTATTAGTTGGCGTGTTGGTCGGCGTATTGGTCGGAATCGGTGTATTGGTTGGCGTATTGGTCGGAATCGGTGTATTGGTTGGCGTGTTGGTTGGCGTGTTGGTCGGAATCGGTGTATTAGTTGGCGTATTGGTCGGCGTATTGGTCGGAATCGGTGTATTAGTTGGCGTGTTGGTTGGCGTATTGGTCGGCGTCGCGGTGTTAGTCGGCGTTGCCGTCGGTGTATTAGTTGGCGTCGCGGTATCGGTTGGCGTTGCTGTTGCCGTGTTGGTCGGCGTCGGTGTGTTGGTGGCTGTCGCCGTCGGCGTGTTGGTCGGCTGCGCGACGACGTTGATCGTCACCTTCGCCACATCGCTGGCGCTGCCAAGCGTGCTGTTATCGACAACCGTATAGTAGAACGTATCCGTGCCGCTGAAGCCGGTCGGCGGCGTGTACACCAGGCGATCATCGCTCAAATCACCAGGCGTGCCGTTGTCGTCGCGGGTGACGGTACCGCCCTGGAACGAGTTGAAGCTGAAGAAGCTGAGCCTGAGCGCGTCCTGGTTAGGATCGACATCGTTGGAGAGCACGTTGATCGTCACGGGCGTGTTGGCGAACGTGGTCGCGCTATCGTCTTCGGCCCGTGGCGGACGATTCTCGTTCGGCGGCACGACAGTGCCTCTTGTGATGATCGAGATCGGCCCCTGGGTCTGGATCGAGGACGCCGCGCCGGGATTGTCCGCCGCTAGGTTCTGCGCCGTCGTCCGTGTCGGGTCGCCCTCTAATTCAAACGCTCCAGGCCCATCGATCAGGTGAATAGTCTTGGTAGCGTTCGCTGGCGTCGCGGTGTTGTTGGTGAGCGCCAGCCGCACCCCTGAGCTGTGGTTATTGCTCTCAATGAAGAAGCTGGCCTCGGTTGCGCTTGTGAACTGCACCGTGTTGCGGAAGGTGTTGTCGCGGACTGTCGCGTTGATCTGCGTGTTGCCCTGCGCGCCGATGTAGAGGCCCGACGCGGCGCTGCCGTCCAACTGGTTGTCCGCGACGAGCAGGCTGATCGTCCCGTCCACGTTGGTGTCGTTGATCGGGATGATCGCGATGCCCCGGTCGAAGTCGTTGCCGCCGATATTCGTCAGCGTGTTCCGTACGATACGGGCGACGATGCGCGGCGTGCTGAGCGTGGTCGTCACGCCGCTCAGGCCGACCAGCACCCCTGTGCCGCTGCTGACGTTGCTGATCGCATTCTCGGCAATCGTCACATCCAGCAGCGCCGTCGTCGAGCCGCTGAGCGTCTCGGCAACGATCGCCTGGTCGACCGTCGTGATCGTGTTGATGGTGTTGCGCGCGATCTGCGCCTGGAACTGCGCCGTCTCAGTCGCGGCGACGACCACCGCGCGGCTCTCCAACTGGCTCAGGCTGTTGTCGGTGATCGTCGCGCTGGCGCTCACGCTGCCGCTCATCGTCAGGACGATCGCCTGGTCGGTGGTATTGGCCGCCGTGCCGTCATCGCTGATCGTGTTGCCGACGATCGTAAAGGTTGGCTGCGATGCTCCCTGCGCGGTCATCACGATCGCATCGTTGGCGATGTTGCGGAACGTGTTGTTGTAGAGCACGACGTTGGGCGCGCCGCTGCTGATCGTCAGCTCCAGGCCATTGTGCTGCGTGTTATCTACGCCGATCGGATCGAAGATGCTGTTGACGAGCAGCAGGTTATTAAGGTTCGTAAGTCGGATAGCATCGTCGTTGCTGGTCGAGAAGCGCAGCCCGTCGACGATCAGGCTGCCGTTGAAGCCTCCGCTCTGCATCAGCTTGAGGCCTGTGCCGCTCAGCGTCACGGTGCCGGGACCATCGACGGCCACGAGCTGGAGGTTGCCGGTCGCGCCGCCGATCGCACTGCCCATCGCGCTGAGATCCAGGCTTTCGGGGTAGGTGCCGGTCTGGATGGCGATTGTATCGCCGGGGCTGGCGTTGTTGATCGCGGCCTGAATGGTGGTGAAGTTGCCGCCACCACCCGGATTGACGACGATCGTGGCGGCGGAGGCGACCTGGGCGGCGGGCCAGATCAGCACCAGCACCAGCAGCCCGGTCAGCGCGACCGTCCACGGGGCCATTCTACGCATGAGGGAGTGCTCCATTTCTGCCAGCGAAGTACCACGAGGACACACTCGCACAGGGCAAAGCGACAGTTAAATGAAACGTGTTCTTGACTGACAACCAAGCCCCCGATGACGCACGACCACAATCGCGCGCGTGGCTACCAGGCTCGCGGCGCAGGGATGCGCTCCCGTTGCCGGTAGCCGGTGGCGTACGTCTTCGGGCAGATTTGGGGGTAAGCTAGGAGACGATGGGAGCCGATCAGCGTCCCATATCACCAGCAATCAGGGCCTAGTTGCGCGACGGGAAGATGCCTTCCATGCAGATGATATAGTTGACGCCGAGGTAGGGCTGCATGTTGTTATGCGGCTGGCTGCCACCCGCAACGCCGATGACGCTCTGGACCGCCGCGGCGTTCATCGTCGTGTTCGACGTGTTGTTGTAGGGCGCGCCGCTCGCAACCGAACTCCAGTAGTTATTCGTCGGTACGGAGGAGTTGCCACCGCCGCCAAAGCCTTCATCGAACGCCCTGATTGTCACCTGGGTAGTGTGGTTATGGGCGGGCATCTCGGTGATGATCAGCGTGTGCGTTGGTTCGCCCGACATCTGACCAAGATTCACGGCTGGCAATCCAGGCCCCTGACCTGGGCCAACGGCGACTCGCCCGCGTAGATCGGGCAGTGCAAACGTGGTCTGGCCGTTGCCGCCGTAGGTTGTGCCCAAGAGCGCAAAGAGCGCCGTGTTCTGAGCGATTGAGAGAATTTGACCGTTACAGAACGCCCACCCGCGCGGCGCAAAGTTTCCAGCGAACAACCTGATCTCGGCGATATAGCCTTCCATCGAATGCCTCCTGATGATGGTCCCTTGAGTGACTGGGCGGCTTGAGTGCGGTGTGCCAAGCTTATGAGGATCTCAGAACACGGCTGAATGTAAGTATAGTCATGCTAGGGATTTTACAGACGGTAGGACAATAGTACTTCGGTACTGGGTGCGCAATGACTTGAAGTTGCTTATAGCCGAGGTTGTCAAATAAAAATAAAAACAGTCGAGTCGGTTGAGGGCCAAAGCGCTTCGAGGGTCAAGGGTGGCGGAAGTCACAAAACACAAGCGCCGACGCCGATGGATAGAAACATCGGCGTCAGCGTGGAGTGGCGGCGGCAGGATCGAAACGCGGCTTCGGTACCGCTTTCACTCCATGAGCGGCGTGATAGTACTCTGGGGCTACGTTTTATCTAGCAACCCAATCGCGGACCTGGGTATAGACGACCGCGTCGGAGAGCAGACCAAGGTGGCTGATACACGCCGTTCGGGTGTTGGTGGCGCCTGAGAGAAGCACCGTGTCGTCGGGGTTGATCGTCTCGTCGCACGGCGACCACCACGTGGCATAGCGCGGCGCGCCCGGCGTCTCATCGCCGCTGTTGAGCTGCGTCAGAAACGTCGAGCCAATCCGCATCTCGATGCACGATGTCTGCGTACAGGCGTTGGCGCTGGTGGTGCCGTGGTTCGGCCCGCCGAGCGACACCCAGGCATCGATCCTGGTATCGCCGCCCAGGTTTTTGGCGTAGTAGCGCGACGACAGGCCGCCCATCGAGTGGGTGATAATATCGACTTTGGTGGCTCCGGTTGACGCCAGGATTTGATCAACCCTGGTCTTGATCTCCTGAGCGGTGGTCGCGTTCGACTGGGCGGTGTTATAGGTCCAGGCGTTTAGCTCGCTGGTCGTCCAGCCATCGGCTTTGAACCGGCTGATCATCGTATTCCAGTTGGAGGCGCTGCCGCTCCAGCCGTGGACGAAAAGGATCGGGTCGTGGACGAGCGCCGCGATCACATCTGGCCGATTGGTTTGGGCTGATGGATGGGCCGTAGCGGGCTGGGAGCCGAGCAGCGTGAGCAGCGCGAGCAGCAACAACAGCGACAGCGGGCGGACACGTTTCTGGCTCAGGTGCATGAGAGTCTCCTTGGTGTTACGAACGACGAGGACCGACAATCGAATAGATGCTTTTTACCAAATTTTACCAGACTAAACAAGCCCTGGCTTTAGCCGAAACGTAGGATTGCCGATGATGGTTGTGCTACAATTGCCCGTGCCTCCCAATCCACGTTCAAAGGCAGCGCTAGAAAAGGCACGTATGGCAATTGATGACCCGGTAGTTCTGGCACAAATTGTCGGCTTTGGGGTGTTTTTCTGGCTGGGATCGTATGTTCTCGTACGGGCCGCGTATCGCACCGTCCTGATCGTGGCGGCAGCGCTGGGCCTATTTACTCAGGCAATGTTTTTTGCTTCCAGCGCGCTAACCTACACCGCGCCGGATCTTGCCGCGCTGGCGCTGCTGGAGCGCTGGTTCTGGTGGACGGCGGTGGTGCCGATCGCGATCTGGTTTCATTTCAGCACGCTGATCGCAGCGCCGATCCGCTTGCAGCGCTCGGCGCGCGTCTTCTCGCCGCTGGTGATCCTGGTGTATATCAGCGCGGCAGCAATCTGCATCCTCGGCAGCCTCACCGATCTGTTTCTGCGCTATAGCGATCCGGCGGGTCAGGCCGGGCCATACCTGTACATCGGCCCAGGACCGGCGTATGTGGTCCAGATCGCGTATCTCGGCATGGTGGCGGCGGGTGCCTTCGTCAACCTGCTGCGGGCGCTACGGGCCAGCGCAGCCCACGAGCCGACGCGCGACGGCGCGCTGACGCAGCAGCTCAAGCTGCTGGTTGTTGGGGCGGTGCTGTTCCTGATCGGCGCGCTGTGGATCGTGGCGCGCTACAACTGGGTTATTACGGCGTATGTGCTGCCCGGCTATCTGTTTCTGTTCGCTGGCGTCGCCGTGCTGGGCTATGGGATCGCCAACTACGGCCTGCTGCTCGAAGGCCAGGACATCCGCCGCGACTTCTTCTATACGCTGACGGGCATCGGCCTGATCAATGTGCTCTACGCCGGGCTGCTGTCGCTGGTCGAGCCGCTGTCTGTCTACAGCCTGCTCGTGCTGGTCAGCCTGGTGACGCTCACGCATACGACCTTCGACCGCTGGCGCGGCGTGCTGGATCGGCTCTTTTTCACGGCGGCGGAGCAGACGGCGCGGGCGGAGGCGCGGGATTATGCCACGCTGCTGGGCACGGTGCCGGTGACAGCCGTGCTGCCGCTGGTGGAGCAGCCGAGCGAGCAGCCCGTCGCCGATGCCGATGAACCAGTGGCAGCGACGGAGATCGGCGGCGGCAAAGCGTTCAAAGATGCGGTGCGCAAGGCGATCACCGGCCTGAAGAGTCCGCCGCAGCTCGCGAAAAGCCCGCTGCTGACGCTGCGGCTGGTCGAGCAGCATGTGCAGCAGGCGGGATTGCCCGACAATCGTCTCAACCGGGCGGCGGCCTTACGCGAGATCCTGATCGCGCAGATCGAGGGGCTGCGTCCGACCGACGACGCATCCGGCCCGGTTGGCGAGCCGTGGCGCTTCTATAACGTGCTGTACTACCCGTACATCCACGCGGTGTCGCGCAAAGGCGCGCTCTCGGAGGCGCGGCGGCTCTCGGAGTCGCGTCGCCGACAGGGACAGGCGCAGCCGGAGGAGCTAGAGCAGGTTTTGGCGTGGCTGGCGGACATCGATGAGGATACGTTCTACAAATGGCAGCGGCGCGGCTCAGACACGATCGCGGCGACGCTCTGGGAAGAAAATCTCAAGCTGAGCGAGGCGTGCTAGCCAGGAGAGGATCATGCAGCTACAGCGGATTATCGAAACCTGTCTCTACGTCGACGATCTTGCGGCAGCGGAGCAGTTCTACAGCCAGGCGCTTGGGCTGTCCGTGTATTCGAGAGTCGCGGGCCGCCATGTGTTTTTCCGCTGCGGCCAGGGCATGCTGCTGCTCTTCGATCCGGCGGCGACGCAACAGTCGGGCGGCAATATTCCGCCGCATGGAGCGCATGGAGCGGGTCATGTTGCCTTTGCGATCGGCCGGGCCGAGATCGGCGCGTGGCGGGAGCGACTCCGACAGCAGCAGATCGCGATCGAGTCCGAGGTTGCCTGGCCGAGCGGCGGCTACTCGCTGTATGTTCGCGATCCCGCCGGGAACAGCGTCGAGCTGACCACGCCGCAGACCTGGGAGCTACCCGAAACGGCGTAAACGATCGTATGCAGATAGATTGGAGGTTTGCAAGGGCAAATAGAGGAATCAAGTCTATCCTCTTTGGCATTCAGTTAGTTCTTACCTCAGGCGTCAGCCTATGGCTACGTGGTAGCACCGCATGAACCTTCGTGCTGATGTTTCTGTTTCTTTTTGGATTCTTTACAGTAGGGCTAATTAGTGGACAGGCTGGGTATCGAAGCAAAGATAAACTCTTGCCATACATAGCGGCTGCTCATCCCTCCCGTCGCTGTGCCGCCGAACAACTCGTGGATGCAGCCCACATCGGCAAAATGCATTTGTCGCGGAATGCCGTCATCGGAAGGGAGCCACCAATGGGTTTGCTTACTCGTGGATTTTCGGCGCTCTTCGCCCTGCTCCTGCTCGCCGCGTGCGCGATGCCGCCGCTGCCGGGGCACAACGCAGCATCGGACGACAGAACCTTTGAATCACTGGATGGGCTGAAGATTACCCCGCTCGACGTGCAGCCGGATGAGATCGCCGAGATTTTAGACATCGAGCGCTGGAAGTTCTATGTCGTCTTGCCGGAACCCGATCTCAAGATTGCGTACAAGCTAGAGCTGCGCCAGCCGGGGAAGGCTCCTGTTATCCTCGCCAAGGATGAAGCGACGGCAGACACGACCGATGAGGAAGTGCTTGTTGCGCTCTACTCGATGGACACGTCTCTCTCACGAGATGACGAGATCAAGTATTACCTCAAAACTGCGAATGGGAAAAGCCATTTTATAATTCCCAATCCCTTCAAAGATTTTGCTGTGGGGCAAGAATCCAGGCCCGCCACTGTACAGCCCGATGGCAGTTTCCTACTGACACGCTTTTTCGTAGGATTTCCCAAGAGCGGAGAGGAGATGATTTATTCAGATGAAAACGAGAATAAGCTGGTCTTTACCATCGAGCGCGCAGACTAATGATTGATGGTAACGAGGAGCGGGTCTAGCGGCAGCGAATCCAGCGCGGCTGAATCTGCTCGAACGGCTGATCGAAGAGGCTTAGCTGCTCGTCGAGGCGAAAGAGCTGCTCGAAATCCTCCGGCGCGAACGCCTTGCGCAGCCGCGAGGCGTAGGAGTTGAGCAAGACGTTGAGGTAATGCTCTACGTCGTAATCGTGGCGCTGCGCCGGGTGATCGTCCTGGCCTATCCCGACGGCCTGCGGCGCGCCCTCCTCTGTCTCGTCGGGAATCCAGACCGCAGCGCCGCCCTCGGCGCGATAGACTCGCACGCGCTCTCCGGCGGCCCAGTCGGCGCGACCCGCATTCAGCAGCGCCTCGTACTGCTGCTCGCGCTGGCTTGCGCGGGTAGTGGCGTAGACCTCCGGCGTTTTCGAGAGCCGGAAGCGAGCGGCGACATCGGCGGCGGTCAGCGTGCGGCTGCGGAGCGCCGCGACGGTTTCGACGAACGCGGCGCGCACACCCGCGCTATCGCCCAGCAGCGCGCAGCGCATCGCCCGCTGGAGAAAGCGCTCGCCGAACGGCTCCGAGCGGCTCGATCGCAGCGCGACGCCGCGCATGATCAGCGCGCCGTCGTAGGTCAGCAGCGCGTAGTTTTTGACCTCATAGCTGAACATCGCGCGGTAGCGGCCCTCATACTCAAGGCGAATCCCATCGGGCAGCAGCGCGCCAATCTCGGCGACCAGCGCGCGCTCCTCCTGCTCGGTCCAGTCGGCGGGAACCGCAAAATAAACGCCGTCGGTATCGGCTTCGAGCAGCGCCATGCCGCGCGAGCGCAGACCATCCACCACCTGATCGAGGATCTCGCGGCCACGTCGGGTAACTTCGCCCGCCGCCCGCCGATCGGCGAAGAGCGCCATGCTGCCCGCGCCAAGGTAGCCGTAGGCCGAGTTGATCAGGATCTTCATCGCGGCCTGGTTGGCGTCGTGCAGGCCGGATTCGAGCGATCCCGGCGCGGCGGTGCGGGCCGCCGCTTTGTGCGCGAGGCGCAGATCGGTCAGCCGGTTGACCAGATGCAGCAGCACGCCCAGGCGGTCGCACTCCGGGCCGATGCGGTAGATGCGCATCAGCGAGGGATAGAGCGAGGCCACGTCGGCCTTGACGACATGCTCGGCGATGCCGGTGGCGAAGAGATGCACCGCGCCGCCCTCGTGCAGATCCGCCGCGCCCGTGTGGATGCTCGACAGTCGCGGCAGCGCGGCACCGCTGTGGAGATAGGCGCGTACCAGCATCGGTTCGAGGATGCCCATCGCCGGACCCGCCGAGGCCAGCCGCTCGAAGCGGCGGGGAGCCATGCCCGCCAGCGCAAAGGCCGCGCCCAGCAAGCGCTGAGAGAGCGCGTCGACCTCGGCCACATCGTCGAGGGCGTAGCGCCGCGTCAGCTCCGGCGTTGTCTGGTACGTCTCGAAGACCGCGCTGCCGGCGATATACACGCGCTCGGCGGTGGCGACGTTGAAGTGCCGCGCGACGTCTTTGAGCCGGTAGCTCGGCAGATCGCGCGCGGCGAAATCGTAGCGCCAGACCGCATCGAGCGTATCGATCAGCTCGCGGCCCGCGACGCTGAAGCGCATGCGTTTGCTGCTTCTGCGCCGATGTGGATCGGCATACTGCTCCATCCAAGCCGGTCCATAGGCACGACCCAACTGCAAGCGCACGCCAAGCCGCGCGGCGCGCTGCTCCAGAAAGGGCAGATCGAAGCCGAAGAGGTTGTGGTTTTCGATCACATCGGGATCGCGCTCGCGGATCAGCGCGCAGAGATCGGCGATCAGACGCGGCTCGTCGGCTGGCGTGGGAGCCTCAAGCGTGATCTCAAGGCCACGGCTATCGCGCACGGCGATCAAAAAGATGCGTCCGCGCTCGGCGTCCAGCGCCGTCGTCTCAAGGTCGAATTGCAGCCGATGGAGATCGGCGTAGGTCAGGCCGCGAAAATAGACCCGGCCCGTCGCCATCAGGTATTGCTCGACCGGGCCGACCCAATAGTAGCTTTCGTCGAGATCATACAGGCTACGGATCGTACGTCCAAGCCGCTGCGACGCGCCTCTGAGGATCGCGCGCTCCAGCGCGTAGCCGGGCCGGGCCGAGATCAGGAAGCGATAGGCGTCGGCAGGCCCATCAAGCTCGCGATACGTAACCGGCGTATCGCGTCGGGCAGTGTAGGCAGGAGCAAAGGCGCTGCCGAGGTGGGTCAGATCGTCGAGCAAGGCGGCGAAGAGCCAGGGCCGAAACTGATCGCGCGTGCAGGATACCCGATCGTCGCGGCGCTGCCAGACCAGCGCGTGGCCTTCGCGCTGCGCCCATATGGAGACGATCCCCGGCGTCGGATTCCAGCCGAAGAGCCACTCCTCCTCGATCTGCGCCAGAGCGTCGGTCAGTTGCGTCACGCTGAGATCATCGCCTCCTCCGTCGATCATGCCGCCGAGCATGCGGCTACTGGCGGCGCGTCCAGTGTAGCACATCTGTCCGATTTCGTGAAACACATGGCTCCGAGCGCACCGAGGATGTGCAAGCTCACGCCGCCACGGACTCCGCGCTGTCGATCGTGACGGTGCCGCTATCGCCGTCGACGGTGACAATCTGGCCGCTCTGGATGCGCTTGGTGGCAACGCCGGTACCCATCACGGCGGGAATGCGGTACTCGCGGGCGACGATCGAGCCGTGGCTGAGCGGCCCGCCGACATCGGTGACAATCGCGCGTGCCAGGGCAAACAGTGGCGTCCAGGCAGGCGTCGTTATCTTGGCGACCAAAATATCACCGGGCTGCATGCGAGCAAACTCTTCGGGCCCGCGCAGCACGCAGGCGCGGCCCGTGATCCGGCCCGGGCTGGCCCCGATGCCCTTAATCGTGCTGTCCTGGCTTTGCTCGGATTGGGCTGGCAGCCATGGCCGGTAGTCGATGCCAAGAAAGCGTAGCTCACCCTGGATCGGCAGCGCGACCGGAGGCGTTAGCGCGCGGGCCTGCTGCCAGGTTGCCCGCCGCCGGGCGATGCTGTCGCGGTGCGCCTGAAGCATCTCGTCCGCATCCAGCGCCGACACAGCCCCGCGTAGCTCATCCGCCGTCAGCCAGAAAACATCATCCTGCTCCTCGATCGCCTGTCGGGCCGCCAGCCGCCGCCCGATCTCACGCAGCATCCGCCGCAGCACCGGCCAGCCCAGGCCAACATCGGCGAGCGCATCCTCGCGCAGCGGCGCGAAGGTCTGGGCCAGGCGCAGCAGCTTCCAGAAGAGCGCAAGCCGCAGGCCACGCCGATGGTACAGCACCGTCGCGGCTGCATGATCGCGCGCGGCGGCGGTCGTAGCGCGGCGCTCGTGGGGATTGCGCGCCTGATCGCTCACAAAGACCTTGATCGCTTCGAGCAGCGGCGCGACGTTATCGGCGGGCACGTCCTTGGCAAAGTCCAGGTCATAGATCATATGGCCGAAGCGCTGGAGATGCTGCGCAAAGCGCTCTCGAAAGGCGAGCCAGCTTGCCGTGTGCTCCACCGGCGGCAGCGCGTCGTCCGGCGGCAGCGCCCCTTCGAGCATATGTGCCAGCCGCTCGGTCGGCGTCGCGGTGATCAGCTCTGCCAGATTGTGCTGGCGCGCCCACTGGGCCAGATCGTACAGCGACTCTTCGGCCAGGATCGGCATGCTGGCGAAGCCCAGCAGAAACGTCAGCGCGGGCGGATCGTCGCGGCGTTTGATCAGCAGGTTATACACCTGCGTGAAGAGCATCTCGCTCAGGTAGGCGCTGGGCAGAATCCCCGACTGGATCGCCAGATAATGCTGCGCGGCAGCTTCGAGGATCGCCTGGACGCCGTCGAGAAGCTGTGCGGCTGGTATCGCTGATAGCTCTCGCGCCTGCCACTGCCGAACCACCTCGGTATATGGCTGCCGTCCGCGCTCCTGCCAGCGCTGCCGGGCATTGCCCAATACACGCGACGCGAACGAGGCAAACTCTGGAGTGTGACGTAAGAAGGCTCGCGTCTGCGCTGGCGTGAAGGTCGTGTCGTAGTAGGCGTAGCCGTTGACGGTAGTCAGTTGGAAGTTATCGGCCTCGATCATCAGATCGGCCAGGCCCAGCTCGTCGAGCATCCCAAGCATCGCCTGATTCCAGCGTGGCAGCGCCAGCGTAGCAAACAGCGGTGAGAGCGGCTCCGGCAGCAGCTCGATCACGCTGGCGCGGGCGTACTGGCGATTGGGCCGGGGCACTGCCCACGCAGGATCGACGGCGGCTGTGGAGAGCGTCGTGATAGGCCGCGCCTGCAAGATGAAGCAGCGCACGCCCTCAATCGCCCACTCGATGTCCATCGGCTGCTCGTAAAGCTGCTCGATCCGTCTGGCAAAGTCGACCAGCACGGCGGTCTGGGTTGACGTAAGCGCCGCGATACGTCGGCGCTCGTCCGGTACGGCCTCTTCGGTCGTGCCCGTCGTAGTCCTGACGGTGTGCAGCGCTTTGTCGGCGATCTCGTAGCTGAGGATCGAGCCGGAGCTTTTATCTACGACGATCGTATCGGGCGTCACCGCGCCGCTCACGATTGCCTCGCCCAGGCCCCACGCCGCATTGATCACGATCTGGTCGCGCGCGCTGGTCAGCGGATTGGCGGTGAACATGATACCGGCGACATCCGCCTTCACGAGCGCCTGCACCACCACGGCTAGATGCACGCTGGCCGACGAGATGCCGTGCCGCGCGCGGTAGCCGATCGCCCGCGCTGTCCAGAGCGATGCCCAGCAGCGCTTGATCGCGTCCAGCAGATGCTCCTCGCCGGAGATGTTGAGATATGTCTCCTGCTGCCCTGCGAACGACAGCTCGGGCAGATCCTCGGCGGTCGCGGAGGAGCGCACCGCGACGGGCGGATCGACCGTGCTGAGGGCGGCGTAGGCGTGCCGGATCGCGTGCGCTGCGTCGACAGGCACGCTTCCCGCCGCAAACAGCGCTTGAATCTGGCTGGCTGCGATCTCCAACGATGCGGGATCGTCGGCGTGAGCGCTGTCGACGATCGAGAAGATCGCGTCTTCAAGCTGGTTTGCGGCGACAAAGCTGCGGTACGCGGCGGTGGTGATATGAAATCCTGGCGGCACCGGCAGCCCGGCTATCGCAAGCCGCGCCAGCGACGCGCCTTTGCCGCCGACGAGATCGAGCGTGGCGTCGGATGCGGCAAGCGGCAGGATGAGCGGGGCTAAAAGCTGGCTGCGCTCGGTTGCGCTCGATGGGATGAAGGGCTGTTCGACGCCGTGACGAGCAGATGATTGTTGGCTCATAAACGGCTCCTTGGTCGAAGAACAAAGGGCTAAGAACCGGGTGCCCTTGAAACTTGAAACGTTGAACTACGCCGTCGCGCGGGCGATGACATCCTCCACACCCAGGACGTAGATGTGCGGCGGCTGCACGTCCAAGAGCATCAGGTACATGGCGAGCTGGCTGCGATGATGCACTTCGTGCTCGACCAAGGCCATCAGCAGCCGCCACGCTTTGACCGGCGGGCCGTCCAACGTGGGGCGAGGCTGCCGGAGGTCGTGGTCGGGCACCTGGCGTAACGTCGCCATCGCCCTCACGTGGCTCTGCTCCAGATCAGCCAGAAGCGTATCGAGCGTCGTCGGGTGGCTTGCGGTGTGGCCGGAGTAGCGCCAGACGCTCTCGGCGACGGCACCGACAAACATGGTTTCGGCAGCCGCGATGTGCCGAATCAGATCGGCGCATGAGAATTCGCCCGGCTTTGGCTTCCAGTCAAGCTGATCCGGCGGAAGGCAGCGAATATAAGTCACGGTGCGGCGGCGAATGCTCTCGAAGTAGGGCACAAACATCGTCACGGACTGTAGCATCGGGTCTTACCCTCCTGGGCAGCGGGCTGTTCTGTGGAAAGTATAAACCCTGCAAGCAACTGCGAATCATGAAGGTGTCTTCGCCGCCGATCGTGGAGCGATGAAGCCGGGCATCTGCCTATGTCTCTCACTGGTGTACGATGCTATGCGATGGTGAGG
Source organism: Herpetosiphonaceae bacterium (assembly GCA_036374795.1). Taxonomy (NCBI): domain Bacteria; kingdom Bacillati; phylum Chloroflexota; class Chloroflexia; order Herpetosiphonales; family Herpetosiphonaceae; species Herpetosiphonaceae bacterium. The sequence goes on along the minus strand of DASUTC010000373.1, from coordinate 21,254 downwards.
GTGATCCACGAATCCTTTTTGTGGCGTACGGCGCTCCGACTTCCGGCCTAGACCCTGCTATTGCGTGCAGCCCTGACGGAATCGAAAGGCGTGGGCGCTTCTGAGAGATGAGCGCCCACGCCCGCTGCGTGAATCAGGGATTAGCGGCGGCGCGACCAGCCGCAGTGGATGTGGGTGGCGTGCCCGGCATCGCCCGGCCCAAGCACCTCTTGCGCGCCAAGCTGGCGGCAGCGATCCATGAACGCTCTGACGTGCGGATTGTTAGCGCTGACGGCCATGCCGTTAATCCGATCGATGTCGAAGGCAATGCCGGCATAGTGGCGCGAGTTCCGGCTATGCGAGCCGCCCGCGATCTCGGTGACACGGAAGGTAAACCCGTAGTCGGTTGCCAGGCGCAGCATGCCGCACAGCATGCGCGTATCAAGGAAGACGCTACCGCCAGGAGCATTGCCGTAGCTGCTGCGTCGGGCTGCCCGTCCGGCGGCGGTATCGTCGATGTTATGCTGGGCAGTTGCCCGATCGACCACGCCGGAGACATGGAAGTTCAGGAGCCCAATCGAGCCGTTGCCCTGGATGCGGCTTGCGATCTGCGCCCGCGTCAGCCCGCTGCAAGGAACCGGCGTCGGGGTCGGCGTCGGGGTGCGCGTCGGCGTCGCCGTGCGCGTGGGGCTGGGCGTTGGCGTGCGCGTGGGAAGCGGCGTCGCCGTGCGCGTGGGAGCAGACGTCGGGGTGTGCGTGGGAGCAGACGTTGCCGTCGTGCTCGTCGCCGTCGTCGTCGTGGTGGTCGTCGCGCACGGCGTGGCAGCGATCTGCACCATGTTGACTTCAAAGCCCGATGGCGCAGGATATGCCGTCGCGGTGGTTGCGGTGGCGGTGGTCGTCGTAGCCGTGACAGTGGTGGTACTGGTCGCTGTCGGGCAGGGCGTAGACGTAGCGGTCGTCGTTGTCGTCGTGCCGGTGGGCCGAGCGGTCGCCGTGACCGGCCCCGAAGAGCTGGAGACGGTCATCGACCAGGTATCGGGCGTCATAAAGCCGTCGGCGGTCAGGCCTTGTGACGACTGGAAATCGAGAACCGCCTGATAGGTCGTGCTGCCAAAGATGCCGTCGACCGGGACCGCATAGCCGTGCTTGGTGGCAAGCTGATACTGAGCGGCTTTAACATCTTCGCCTTCGCTGGTTTCGCCGACCGGGATCAGGATCGATTGCCATGTTTCCGGCCCGACGATGCCGTCCGCGACGAGGCCCTCATTCGCTTGCAGATCCCTGATCGCCTCTTCCGTCTCGATCCCGAAATACCCATCGACGGGCACCGTTGCGTTGCCGACGGCGCGCAGCGAGTACTGGATCGCGTAAACGTCGGGGCCGCTATCGCCGAGCTGGTAGGTGGGCCATTCCGCGTAGGATACTTGCGGGATCAGCCACGGAACGATGAGCATAACGATGAAGAGGGGATACCAGAGCTTGTGCGTGCGCATACCGTTAACCTCCTGAGCCTGCTGCGATGTGAGTGCTGAAGTGGTGGCTGTGGTACCGAGGATGTACCACCGACGCCGGTACGATGCAGGATAGGCTGATCATAGCCTATCGAGGTTGCTTCTGTAACTGGGACTTCAGGAGGATATGAGGGTAGTTTTTAACACTATTTAAACCTGCGCGGATAGTGGGACTTCAGGAGGATATGGGGGTAGCTGTTAATACTATTTAAACCAGTGCGAAGCCGCCACTGGTCTTAACTGTGCGCTGAGCATGTCGGGCTGCTGGCGATCTCCGGCGATTGCGGCATATTCCTTGCAATACGCGGCAACATTGGTACGTCAGCAGGAGCATCCATAGCAGCTGCGTACAGGAGAAGGCCACGATGGACGCGCACACACCGCTTAAAAAGGCATGCGAGTCGTGTCTGTTCTGGGACGGCAAGCCAACGTCGTACCTGGGGTTGTGCTGCCATCCACGGAACTATCCCAGCCGCGTCTCATTCGATCATGCCTGCCCGCTCTACATCAGGCAGGAGCCGCTGATCTCGCTGGATGCGATGACCGAGGAAGCGCCGCTGCCCTCCACGCAGTAGCGCGTCATGCCAGGCAGCGCTAGCTAAGCCAGCCAACCAGCTTGAGCACTCCCCGCATCATTCTGCTGTAGGGCGGGTAGAACAGCCGCGTCAGGTGTACGCGCTGCTGCGCCATAACCGCCCGCTCGTGCGAGAAGGCGCGAAAGCCAAACCAGCCGTGATAGCTGCCCTGTCCGCTCGCGCCGACGCCGCCGAATGGCAGGCCAGGATGCGCCAGGTGGACCACCACGTTGTTAACGACGGTCCCACCCGCCGATGTTTGCTGCACGATCCGATCGACGACCGGGCGCTGGCTGCTGAAGATGTACATCGCCAGCGGCTTGGGCTTGGCATTCACCAGCGCGATAGCCTCGTCGAGCGTGCGATACGTCAGCACAGGCAGGAGCGGGCCGAAAATCTCCTCGGCCATAAGCGGGCTGTCCGCCGTCACATCGGCCAGCAGCGTCGGCGCGAGGTAGCGCTCGTCAGGATCGTGATCGCCGCCCACCACGATCCGCGCGCCGCCCGCGACCGCATTGTCGAGCAGATCGGTCAGCCGCTCGTAGCTGCGCCGGTCGATCAGCCGGCAAAAGTGCCGATTGGCGCGGCGCTCGGCGTCGGCAGCACCGTAGAAGCGCGTGAGCACCTCCCGCGCCGCCGTGGTGAACGCCGCTGCGCGCGACTCATGCACCAGCACATAATCGGGCGCAACACAAGTCTGGCCCGCGTTGATGCACTTGCCCCAGATGATGCGCTCCGCCGCCTGCCGTATGTCGGCGTCGGCGTCCACGATCGCGGGCGACTTGCCGCCAAGCTCCAGCGTCACCGAGGCCAGATGCCGCGCGGCTGCCGCCATCACTTTCTGGCCCACGCGCGTGCTGCCGGTAAAAAAGATATGGTCGAACGGCAGCTCCAGGAGCCGATCCGCCGTCTCGACCCCGCCCGCAACCAGCGCAACCTCACGCTCCTCGAAGGTCGCCGCGATGATCGATGCCAGCACGCGGGCGGTATGCGGCACTTTCTCCGATGGCCGCACGATCGCGCAGTTGCCCGCCGCAATCGCCGCGATCAGCGGATTGATCAGCAGGCTAAATGGATAGTTCCACGGCGCGAGGATCAGCACCACGCCCCTGGGCTCGTACCGGATCGCGCTGCGCGTCCCCGCCAGAAACCACACGCTCGACACGCGACGCGCGCGCATCCAGCGCGGCAGATGTTTGATCACGTGGCTTAGCTCGCGCAGCGTCGGCTGAATCTCGGTCAGCTCGACCTCCGCGAGGTGCTTGCCGAAGTCGGCCTCCATCGCGGCGTAGAGCTGCTCCCGATGCGCCAGGATCGATGCCCTGAGCCGCTTGAGCCGGCTGATACGCTCGACGGCGGTCGTCTGGGCCATCGTCCAGCGATGCGCCTGCTGTGCCGCGAAGATCCGCCGAAGCTCCGCAGGCGATACCTCGTCGGTCGGGGTGATAGTCTGAATTTCTGGCCGTTCTAGCTGCTCGATCATGACCGATGCTCCTGCGCGCCCCTCAGACGATGAAATAGCCGAGGGCCAGGAATCATAAGGGACCGTTAATATTTGTCAAGCGCCTGACGACGGACTCGCAGCACCAAGACACAGCGGGGTAGCCATGCTACCCCGCCGCTGTCGTCTGCTTGCGGGCTGCGGTTACGGAGCACCCACCTGCACATAGTTAAGATTGAAGCTGCTGGTATCGGCGGCGATCCGCAGCGTGTGAGGCCCGGCGGTAAGTGATACCGGGCTACTGACCACATTGGTCCAGGTTTGCCAGCCGCCCGTCTGTGGCACTGCCAGCGGCCCCGTCACGTTCACGCCATCGATCTCGATATGCAACGATCTGCCGCTGTACGGCGTGGCGGCGCGCACAGTAAAGCGGTAGCTGCCCGCTGTCGTCACGTTCACATCGTAGGCCAGCCACTCACCGGCGACGATATAGCCGACGTTGAAGCTGCCGGTGGTATCCGTCGTCGTCTGAATATCGACATCATCGGCGCGATACTTCCCGCCGGAGTTGCCCGCAGTGGTGTCGTGGTAGCCGACTCCTTCGCCGCCTGGGTTGTAGTCTTCGACCTCGAAGCGTCCGGGCAGGGCGATCCTGTTTGAGCCGGCGGCCACAGCCACATTGCTGCTAAACTGCGAGGTATTGCCGAGCGTATCAGTCGCCGTCGCAGTCACAAGCTGGCCCTGTGCCACGCCGCTCACGCTGAAGGCGAAGCTTCCGCTGGCGTCGGTCGTCCCACTGCCGATAAAGGTCTTGCCTTCGCCTGCGTTATCGCCGCTGGGATCGGTGAGACTCGGCTTGTCGGCAATAAAGACCTCGATCGTACATCCGGCGCACGCCTGATTGCTGCGGGTGCGCGCTGCTCCGCGCACGCCCGATGTCGTGGCGCTCGTCAGCGTCGGCGCGGGTAATCCCTGGTTCGGGTAGGTCCAGGCTCCGTTGACATAGTAGGGCTTCAGCCAGACGCCGTCGATCGCGCCGCTCTCGCTCACCGAGGGATCGCCATTGTTGAAGAGGCTGTTCTGGCTGATCGTGTTGTAGTACGTTTCGCCAAAGTGATTATGCGCGGCGTCGGACGTATTTTTCAGCACGATGCCATCGCCCGGATGATGCGCGATCAGGTTGTGGTGGATCTTGTTCCGCTGGCTCCCACCCATGATCGTGATGCCGTTACGCTCGTAGTACGGCGGCGTGCGCCCATCGAAGGAGGTCTGATAGCCGTTGGGCACCGGAGTCGACCCATCCGCGGCCACGCCGATCTTGTTGTTATAGACTTCGTTGTTGGTGCCCAGGATGAAAAAGAAGATGCCGCTGGTGCCGTTACCGCCGATAACGTTGTTATAGGCGTAGTTCGAGTCAACTGCGTCTTCAAAGGATATGCCCGTCTCCGAGTTGCCGTAGCTCGCGGCACGTCTGCCATCAGCGGTTAGCCCAAAGTAGTTGCCGACGACGGAGTTATATTGCGTGCCGGGATCATGCGAGATCTCAATGCCTTCGGAAAAGTTGCCGCTGATCACATTGCGCTCACCGACAGTCGTCCCGCCCAGCCAGTTGGACTTGACGCCGAACTCGAAGTCCACGCCGTCGCTGTAATTGCGCAGCGGAGTCGCGCCGTCCTGTTTCAAGCCGATGTAATTGCCGATGATGCGGTTCTCCCGCGCGCCCGCCCCTTGGATTTTGAGGCCGTCCTTGCGGTTGCCGGAGATGATGTTGCGCTTATCCGGCGTCGTCCCGCCGATGATATTGCGCGCCGGGCCGTCGCCGCCGCCCTGGATTCTCACGCCCTCGTGGTGATTCTCTCCGAACGGGCTTGAGGTTTCATACTGAAAGCTATTGCTTGCATTCGTGCCCAGGAAGTTGCCCTCGATGCGATTGTCCTTCGCCGCGCCGTAGAGCAGCTTGATCTGAAAGTCCCAGTTGTAGATCGCCAGGCCGCGCACGATGTTGCCGGACGAGTAGATCGACAGGCCGTTGACATCTATCGTCCGATTGCCCTTCAGCTCGATTTTGATCACGGCGTTGCCGCCGACCGCCAGCGTGTTGGGCGACGCGCCGCACTGCGTGTATCCGTCGAGCACAACCCGGCCCGACTTGTCCTCGATGCGGAAGCCGCTCGCACCAGGGGGAGCCTCGATCGTCACCAGCGCGGGGCACGAGCCGTCCGCGTTGCGAATATTAAAGGTGATCGTTTCGGGGCCGAGGCGCGTATTGGCCTGCGTCAGCGCCGCGCGCAGGGTGCAGGTGTTCCCGGCTGTCCGGCACAGCCCGTCGCTCGTGTCGGCGTCGTTGTCGTTGCCTGCCGAGTTCACCGTGTAGAAGGCTTCGGAGTAGGTGGTTGCCGCCGGGTCTGCCTCCGCCACCGGGGCGGATGAGCTCGTGCGCGTGCCCCACTGCGCGAATACCGCCTGGACATCGCCGACATCGACACAGCCGTTGCCATCCAGATCATGATCGGTCTGGAGGGCCGCGCTGCATGGCCCAAGCTCATAGGCGCTCCGCCAGCTTTCGATCACGCTGGCCGCGTCGGCATCGTCAATCAGTAGGTTGCCGGTGAGATCGAGGCGCGCATCGGGATTGCTGCCGGTCTGCGCGAATGTGGGCATGGCCTGTCCGAACGCGGCTGCGACGAGCATCATGCTCAGTGTCGCCAGGGTCCACCAGCGCCACAGGCTACGTTTCGTCAGAAGCATAAGCGGTTCTCTTTCCAGCAATCGTTGCAGCAGCATACCCTATCGTTGCACAACGCGGGTAACACTGAACATAGGTAGCCTACGTATCGCTGACGTTAAGCACGATGGCAGATGCCGTGACCGGCAAAGCCTGGCCCTGTGGATCGACGAGACGTACATCGGCGAGCGTCAGCGGGTATGCTCCCGGCGTGCCGACATACAGCCGCACGGTGCCCAGCTTAACCCGCCCGTCGATGCCGCGCTCGACGCGGCGGGCGTGTGTCGGACGCGGATCGCTGCATACCTGAGCCGGACAGCTCGCCGCTCCGAGGACAACCGCGCCCTCGCGCTGAAGTGGCCCAAGCGGCAGAAAGTCTCGCCCGCTGCCTCTGAGATCGTCCGCGATTGACGCTCCGACCAGCCGCACCTGATCGCGATTGAACTCGACCGTCGCCTGATACCCCGCCAGGTTACGGACGTTGTGCGCAACCAGATCGACCGAGATCAGGGTGCCTGCGCGCGCATGGGCTGGCGCAATCAGCGCGACAGTCGCACCTCGTGTCGAGCTTGCCGTTGCGCGCTGCTCATACACCAGGCTGCTCGCGAGCACGAGCGCTCCGATGAGCGCCAGGACGCTCACGTACATCCGGCGTTGCCGTCCTTGAACTCCTTGCATGGCTCTCCTCCTTCACCCATTGGAACGCCTGCGATGGGCCTGTGGTTACGCGAAGATGCGCCTTCTGTGTTTCGAGCTCAACATTCAACGATCAGGGGTCGAGGATCAGGGGTCGGGGGCAGGAAGTTTCGAGTTTCCTGCCCCCGGCTCTTAGTTCTCGGTTCTTGCTTCTCTGTCTATGCTTTGTGTGCCGGACGCCCGTTCTTTGTTCTGACGGCGCTAGCGATCGTAGCGTTGCAGGTAGGCCGTCGCCTCCTCGACCAGCGAGCGCGAGCCGATGAAGAGCGGCGTGCGCTGGTGCAGCTCGTGGGGCACGCAATCGAGGATCGGCTGCTGCCCATCGGTGGCTGCTCCACCGGCCTGCTCCACCAGAAAGGCCATCGGCGCGGCCTCGTAGATCAGCCGGAGCTTGCCGTTAGGCACCTGCGGATCTTTGGTGTCGCGTGGGTAGTAGTAGATGCCGCCCTCCAGCAGGTTGCGGTGAAAGTCAGCGGCAAACGAGCCGATATAGCGTCCGGCCAGCGGCGTCTGCGGACGCTCGGCGTCGAGGCCCTGGAGCCAGGCGGTAAACGCGCGCACGCCCGGACTCCAGTAGCGATGGAGTCCCTGGTTGGTGCTGTAGTAGCGCGGCGGCTCCGGGATACGAATCGCGGGATGCGAGAGCAGAAACTCGCCGAGCGTCTGCTCCAGCGTAAAGCCATGCACGCCATCGCCCGCCGAGTAGACCAGCATCGTGCTGGGGCCGTAGAGCACGTAGCCCGCCGCGACGAGATGACGCCCGGCCTGAAGCACATCGGCGAGCGTGCCCGGCCCGTCCTGCGTGGTGCGGCGGTAGATCCCGAAGATCGTCGCAATGCCGACGTTGACATCGGTGTTCGACGAGCCATCCAGCGGGTCGAAGACCAGCGCGTACTTGCCGCTCGCATCCACGCCGCCGACCGGGATCACCTCGTCGTCCTCTTCCGAGGCCAGCACGCCCACGCGCCCCGCCGCGGTCATGATCCCGGCGATCGTCTCGTTGGCGAAGACATCCAGCTTCTTCTGCTGCTCGCCCTGCACATTCTGCCCGCCCGCCAGCCCCAGAATATCGGTCAGCCCGGCATGATTGACCTCGCGGGCGATCAGCTTGGCGGCCAGCGCGATGTCATACAGCAGATTGGAAAGCTCGCCGGTCGCGCCGGGATGCGCCTCCTGGTTCTCGACAATGTACCGGCTGATGGTCATAATCTCGTGAACAGCCATGCCTCACCTTCCTATCGTGAGCCTGCGCGCTGGGGCAGTATGCAGCAGGCATCATGCCCCAGGCTGTTCGAGCTGACCTCCTGCTAGGCATGCACCGGCTGTCCCGTGGCCTCGACCGCGCTCATCTCGGCCTCGACGGCTGGCTCGATCGGGCGCTTGAGCAGGTACAGCGCGGCGACCGTGACAAGCGTTCCGACCACGATCGCGACGATGTAGAGGCCCAGGTTGGTGACGGCGTTCGGGATCGGCAGCACGAACACACCGCCGTGCGGCACGCGCAGCTCACTACCGAAGAACATCGACAGCGCGCCGGTGACGGCTGATCCCAGCATAATCGCGGGGATGACGCGGAACGGATCGCGCGCGGCAAACGGGATCGCGCCCTCGGTGATGAAGGAGATGCCCAGCACCGCCGCCGCCTTGCCCGCCTCCTGCTCGTCGTGGGTAAAGCGATTCTTGAACAGCATCGACGCCAGCGCCAGACCGAGCGGCGGAGTCATCCCGGCGGCCATCGTCGCTGCCATCGGCGTGTAGAATCCGCTGGCGATCAGCCCGACCGAGAAGGCATACGCCGACTTGTTGACGGGACCGCCCATGTCGAACGCCATCATGCCGCCCAGGATCAGCCCCAGGATGAGCGCGCTGCTGCTCTGCATGCCCGTCAGCCACGCGGTCAGCGCGGCCATCACCGCCGCCATCGGCTGTCCAACCACATAGACCATCACCAGGCCGACGACCAGCGTGCCCAGCAGCGGCAGAATCAGCACCGGCTTCAGACCGGCCAGGTGGCGCGGCAGCCGAATGTAAGTGTTGAGCCAGGACGTGACGTATCCGGCGATAAAACCGGCGATAATGCCGCCCAGAAAGCCGGCGTTGCTGCTCACCGCCAGCATGCCGCCGATCATCCCCGGCGCTAATCCTGGCCGGTCGGCGATCGAGTAGGCGATAAAGCCCGCCAGGATCGGCACCATCAGCGCGAACCCGGCATTTGCGCCGATCTGGAAGAGCGACCAGCCCAGCGTGTTGGCGTTTTGCTCTTCGTACACGTAGATGCCGCCGATCGCAAACGCAATCGCGATCAGCAGGCCGCCCGCGACGACGAACGGCAGCATGTACGAGACGCCGGTCATCAGATGCTTGTAGACGCCGCTCCGCGCCGCCGAGCGCTCTGCCTTCGCCTGCTGCACCGCCTCGACGAAATCGGTTCGCTTGGCGGGCGTGGCCGCCTGAGCAAGCGCCGCCTGCACCAGCGCCTGGCCGTCGTTGATCGCGGCCTTGGTGGAGGTCTGGTAGATCGGCTTGCCCGCGAAGCGGCTCAGATCGACGTTGGTGTCGGCGGCGATGATCACGAGATCCGCGTCGCGCACGTCAGTATCGCTGAGGACGTTCTGCGCGCCGACCGAACCCTGCGTCTCGACTTTGACGGTGTGGCCGAGGGCTTCCGCGCCGCGCTGCACGCCTTCGGCGGCCATAAACGTGTGGGCGATTCCCGTCGGGCATGAGGTGACGGCGACGATCTTGAGCGGGCCGCTCGACGGCGCGGCGACTGGGGCGGCTGGCTCGCCCACGGCGCGGCTCATCTCTACCGGCGCGGTGGCCTGCTCCAACGCCTGGCGAACGACCGCCTGCCCATTGCTGATCGCGGCTTTGGTGGAGGTCTGGTAGATCGGCTTGCCCGCGAAGCGGCTCAGATCGACGTTGGTGTCGGCGGCGATGATCACAACATCTGCGGCACGTATGTCGGCGTCGCTGAGGACGTTCTGCGCGCCGACCGAACCCTGCGTCTCGACTTTGACGGTGTGGCCGAGGGCTTCCGCGCCGCGCTGCACGCCTTCGGCAGCCATAAACGTGTGGGCGATTCCCGTCGGGCATGAGGTGATGGCTACAATCCGCGCCATGGTTTTTCTCCTTCGAGCATATGAGGTATCGGGCGACACAGCCCGCAACGGTCAACCAGGGGCCAGGGATCGGGGATCAGACGTTCCAAGTTTCAGGTTCCAAGTTTCAAGTTCTTGGTTCCCAGCTCTTGGTTCTTCGTTCTCCCGTCCTGGCGGCTCTTAGCTGCGCTGGGCTTCGATGCTTGACAGCGGCGCGTGATCGAGCGTATGGACGGAAACACGATCGCGGTAGGTTTGCAGCATGGCGGCCTCCGGCAGATGCGCGCCTATGCGCGTGATCGTCCCGACAGAGAACGCGGTGGCGAGTCGAGCACACTCCGCCAGGCTCATGCCCTGGACCTGCCCGGCGATCAATCCGGCGACCATCGCGTCGCCCGCGCCGACGGTGCTCTGGACCGTCACCGATGGCGGGACGGCGATCAGCGTGGTCTGGCGATCGACAAAGAGTGCGCCGCGCGCGCCCATCGAGACGACCACCAGATCGATGCCGCTATTCAGAAGCTGGCGCGCCGCCCGCTTGATCGCGGCCTCGTCGGGGAGCGGCTGGCCGACCAGTTGTTGCAGCTCGTCGATGTTGGGCTTGACGATGCTCGGCCCCGCCTGCACGCCTTCGCGCAGCGCGTCGCGGCTGGTATCCAGCACCACACGCTTGCCGTGGGCCTTGAGTCGAGCGATCAGCGTGGCGTAGATCGAGGCCGGAACGCCCGGCGGCAGGTTGCCCGCTAAGACAAACCAGTCGCAAGACGCGGCTAGCTCGTCGACCGTCGCAAGCAGCGCGCTCAGTGCCTCCGACGTCGGCTCCAGCCCCGGCAGATTGATGTCGGTCGTCTGCTGGTTGGCCCCGTCAACGATTTTGACCCCGGTGCGGGTGCGTCCCGGCAGGAGCACGAAGCGATCCTCGATCTGTTTGCGCGCAAAGAGCTGCTCGAAGATCGCCCGGTTCTCCTGGCCCAGAAAGCCGGTCACTGCCACCGAAAGGCCGTAGTCGGCCAGGAACGACGCGACGTTGACGCCTTTGCCGCCCGCGTCGAGCTGGAATGACTGACCACGGTTGACGGTGTTGAGCTGAAAGTGATCGACGATCACGGTCTGGTCGATGGCAGGGTTGAGCGTGACTGTTGCAATCTTCATACAGCGTCGGGCGTGGTGGCTGCTACACTCCGGCAGCCGACAACGCCCGCCCTCCTTTCGCTGGCGACTGCAGCCACGAGGAGCGGCTGCCGTCAGGATCGATGCCCCGACCGCTACACCGTCTGAGCGCGTAGATCGCCGTTGGTTGCCAGGGCGCGCACCTCCACGGCGCTGCGGCACCGCAGCGCCGCGCGCGCGAGCTGCTGCATCTCGGCCAGCGATCGGCTGCGGATCTGCGCCTTGACCTCGGCGATGCTCGGCACGCTCACGCTCAGCTCCGACACGCCAAGTCCGGTTAGGATCACCGCGCCTTTGGGATCGCCCGCGACGCCGCCGCACACTCCGACCCATTTGCCTGCCTGCTGCGCGGCCTGCACAGTCTGCTGGATCATCCGCAGCACGGCGGGATGCAGCCCGTCGGCCTGCTTCGCCAGCTGAGGATGCAGGCGGTCCATCGCCAGGACGTACTGCGTCAGATCGTTGGTGCCGATCGAGAAGAAATCGACCTCCTGCGCGAACTGATCGGCCAGCACAACTGCGGACGGCACTTCGATCATGATGCCCATCGGCACCGGCGGCGCGCCCACCTCCTGCCGCGCCAGCTCAGCGACCGCTCGCGCCTGCGACCAGTCTTCGAGCGTGGCGATCATTGGAAACATGATTTTGATCGGGCCATACGCGGCGGCGCGGTAGATCGCCCGCAGCTGCGGCACGAACAGATCGGGCCGCGCCAGACAGAGCCGGATGCCACGGATGCCCAGGAAGGAGTTGTCTTCTTTGGGCAGGTTGAGGTAGGGCACCTCTTTGTCGCCGCCAATGTCGAGCGTGCGGATGATCACCGGATGGCCCTGCATCGCCTGGACCATATCGCGATAGGCCGCGAACTGCTCGTCCTCCGAGGGCACGCTGGTCCGCTCCAGAAACAGAAACTCAGTCCGCATCAGGCCCACGCCTTCCGCGCCCGCCTCGACCGCCGTGGCCGCGTCGGTGGCGCGGTTGATGTTGGCGGCAATTTCGATCTGGTGTCCATCGGTGGTAATCGCAGGCTCGAAGCGCGCGGCCCTGGCGATGTCCTGCTGGCGCTGTAACTGCTGCTGGAGATCGCGCGCCTCCTGAACATCGGCCTCGTGCGGCTTGAGATATAACTTGCCGTTGTAGCCGTCCAGAATACACGGCGTCTGATCGGGAATCTCAAGCACCGACGGTCCCGCGCCGACAACTGCGGGAATGCCCAGCGAGCGAGCAATAATCGCGCTGTGTGAGGTCGGGCCGCCTTTGACGGTGCAAAATCCGAGAATCGTGTCGGGGTCGAGCGCGGCGGTATCGGACGGGGTGAGGTCGTCGGCGATCAGGATCACGGGCGCGTCCGGCGTCGGCAGGGTGTCCTCCGCAGCGCCGACCAGATGCCGCAGCACGCGCTGTCCCACGTCGCTCAGATCCACGGCCCGTCCGGCCAGGATCGGATCGTCCAGCTTCTCCATGTAGCGCACCCGGTCGTTGATCACCTGCTGCCAGGCCCAGGCGGCGCTGTGGCCCTGAAAGATCTGCGCGACGGTCTGCTGGATCAGCGGCGCGTCGTTCAGAAACTCGGTGTGGGTGCGAAAGATTGCGGCCTTGCCGGAGCCGAAGCGCGTTTTGACCTCTTCGTAGAGCGCGTCAAGCTCGGCCTGGGCCACATGCAGCGCGTTCTGGAATCGATCGCCTTCGATCGCAGGCACGCTCGTGCGGTCTTCGACGACAATCTCCTGGCGTGTGTGCTGCCGAATCGTGCCGATCGCCAGGCCGGGCGCTGCGGTGATGCCTGCGACCGTCGCGCCGACCCGCCGGGGAGTCCAGGTGTGGCTGCCGACCACGGCGGCTGGCGGCTCCTCGTCCTCGTCGCCCAGCCCTGTGGCGATGGCCGCCTGCAACGCTTGCAGCGCGGCGCTGGCATCCGCTCCCTGCGCCGAGACGCGAATAGTCATGCCCGGCTCGACGCCCAGTTGCAGCAGCGAGATCAGGCTTTTGCCTTCGGCGACCTGCTCGCCGTGCCGCACGCGAATCTGCGCCTGGAATTGCTTTGCCAGATCGACAAAGGCCGTCGCTGGCCGCGCGTGCAGGCCGGTCTTGTTGTGGATCACGGCGTCGAAGAAGTGAGCATAATCGGTGATGTCGGCGCTGGGCGGCGCTGCCGGACGCTCCCCGGTCAGCGCGGCGATGATGTCGCGCGGATCGGCGGTCTGCGTCAACTGGTCCACCTGCGCTTTGTCGCTCAGCACCCGCGTCAGCCGCCGCAAGACCTCGATGTGCTCGTCGGACTTGGCCGCAATTCCGACGACGAGCCGCACCGTTTCGTTCTGGTTCCAGGTGACGCCTTCAGGCACCTGTACGACGGCGATCCCCGTTTGGTTGATCAGGCCGCGATCCTGCGGCAAGCCGTGCGGGATCGCGATGCCGTTGCCAAGATACGTGTTGGCGACCGCCTCGCGCCCTAGCATGCTTTCGATGTAGCCTGGCTCGATGTGGCCGGTCCCGACCAGAATCTGGCCGACCTGGCGGATCGCATCTTGCTTGTCCGCTGCATGCGCTCGCAACCGGATCTGCTGCTGGTGAAGCTCGATCATGCTCAGCTCCGTACGCTTATCAGAGAAGAACCAGGGCTGGGTTGAGAGGAGGATGATAGCGATATTGTAATCGTTTACATATTGTTTGTCAATACCCCTCGGCGGATCAATTTCAAAACTGGTAGATGTAGATAGACTTCTCCCCGAAGCTCCCCGAAACATGATACTTTCAAAGAAAACGTTTACAAAATGCTTGCATAAGGGTACCCGACTCTGCTACAATACTTGCAATCGTTTACAAAATGACTGACCGCTGACTGGCAATTCAGGGAGTTGATATGGCAAGCATCAAGGATGTTGCCGAGGCGGCAGGCGTCTCGACCGCGACCGTTTCGCGGGTGCTCTCGAACCATCCGCACGTGCGGCCTGAGCTGCGCGAGCGTGTTCGGGAGGCGGTGGCGCGGCTTGAGTACCGGCCCAACCTGATCGCCCGCAGCTTGCGATCGCAGCAATCCAACACGATCGGGCTGATCGTGTCCGATATTCGCAATCCGTTTTTCACCGCGATCAGCCGCGCCGTCGAAGATACCGCCTATGCCCACGGTCTGAGCGTGGTGCTGTGCAATACCGATGAAAATCCAGAGAAAGAAGCGCTCTATCTCCAGTTAATGCGCGACGAGCATGTCGCTGGCGCGATCTTTTCGCCGACGCGCCACACGCTTGAGCGCTTCGCCGATCTCAACATCGACTTTCCCGTGGTGATGGTCGACCGCTCGCTCAAGAACGGCGAGGTCGATGCCGTGCTGCTGGATAACGCGGCGGCGGCGTACGATCTGACCAGCCATCTGATCGAGCAGGGCTACCGGCGCATCGGCGCGATCTTTGGCGAAACCAGCACCACCGGACGCGAGCGCTGGCGCGGCTACGATGAGGCACTGCGCGAGCACGGCTATCCGCCTGCCGCCGAGCTGGTCAGATATATCCAGCCCAGGACCGAGGCGGGCTGCCTGGCCGCGCTGGAACTGCTCGATCTGCCGCAGCCGCCGGATGCGATCTTCACCAGCAATAGCCTGCTCACGGCGGGCGCGCTCCAGGCGATTCGCCAGCGCCAGCTTACAATCCCCGGCGACATTGGGCTGGTGGGCTTTGACGAGACGACCTGGGCCTCGCTGGTGCAGCCGCCGATCACGATCATCGCGCAGCCGACCTACGAGATCGGCAAAACGGCGACCGAGCTGCTGCTGCGGCGCATCGATGATCCGGCTCGGCCCACGCGCAAGGTGATCTTGCAGGGCGAGCTACACGTGCGCGGTTCGAGCCTGCGGCGCTGAGTTCTTGGTGATCCGTAGGAGCACGGCGGGCCAGGCTGCCCCTAGGCAGATGGATCGATCCCCCGTGCACACCAGTGCGGCGCGAACCATCGCTGGTCCGCGCGCGTGGGATTGACCGCCACGTTTGGGGATCGGACTAGGGCGCAGTGCGCTCGGCCAGCGAGTGACGCGCTTTCGCCGCCAGAATATGCTCGTACGCGCTGAGCGCCGCCTTCATGCCCTCGCCGACCGCGATCAGGATTTGCTCGCCGAATGCCGTGGTGACATCGCCCGCCGCGAACAGGCCGGATACCGCTGTGGCGTTGCGATCGTCGATGGCGATGAACTGGCCCGGTGTCAGATCCAACAGCTCGCGCACCGGCCCGCTGCTGGCGTATAGGCCAAGGTCCACAAAGGCCGCATCGACCGCGATCCGCCGAATCTTGTTCTCGTACTCGACCACGATCTCTTCGACGTTGAAGGCTCCGGTAATCTCCTTGACTCGCGCGCCGCCCAGGATCTCGATGTTCGGACGATGGCTTAGCGCCTGCGCCAGCGGTACGTACAGGATCGAGGTGCTCGGCACGATCAGGTAGAGCTGGCTCGCGGTCTGCGCTACTTCGGCAGCGCCCCGCAGCGCGCGCAGCGTATTGCCGATCACCGCGACGGTCTTGCCAGCGACCAGATCGGCGTGGGTGATGATCGAGTAGCCCAGGCCCTGGCCCAGAAACTCCTTCGCGCCCGGCACCGGCAGCTCAACCGGCGTCGCGCCCGTGGCGATGATCACCGCCAGACTCTCCAGCGTGCCGTGGTGCTCGGTCGTGATCTTGAACGTCGCGCCGTCTTTCGTCACGCCGGTTGTTCGGTCGCGGAGGATGCGCCCCGATGCGGTCGCTTTGCGCTCAAGCAGCTTGATCGTTTCTTCTCCCGGCAGCGACTCATCGGCCAGTTGCCCGACCAGATGTTGATGCCAGCCCGCTTTACCGCCAAGGTCGTCGAAGACGATCCGAAAGTCGAGCTGCTTGCTGAGCGCATACGCCGCCGCCGAGAGTGCCGCGGGTCCGCCGCCGATAATGATTAAGTCGTTCATAGCCGTGCTCCTGCTCTATGCAATCCGATCGTCGTACAGGTTGAGCGCCTTGAGGTAATTGGCGCGCTCGAACGCCGCCGTCTCCGCGACCGCCCGCTGGCTCATGCTGCCCTGCATCTGCCGGATCGACTCGTACTCGTACAGCTCCATCCACACCTGAAGATCGAAGAGGATGTTGCCCAGCCGACGAATGCCGTGCGCCAGCAGCTCCGAGGTGAGCATTGCCACCTTGGCCCCCGCCATCATCGCTTTGATCACGTCGTCGGCGGTATGCACGCCGCTGGTCAGGGCCAGATCAGCCTCGATCCTGCCGTAGAGGATCGCGATCCAGCGCAGCGGCAGATGCAGATCCGCGCGCGTGCTCAGTTCAAGATGCGGCACTACGTCCAGCGACTCAAGGTCGAAGTCGGGCTGGTAGAAGCGATTGAAGAGCACCAGACCGTTCGCGCCCGCCGCCGCGAAGCGCCGCGCGATGTGTGGCAGCGACGTGAAGAATGGGCTGAGCTTGAGCGCGATCGGAATCGTCACCTGCTGGCGCACGTCTGTTACCAGCTTGACATAATTGTCCTCAAGCTCGGCGCTGCTCAGGCCGGGATCGGTCGGCACGAAATACAGATTGAGTTCGAGCGCATCGGCACCAGCCTGCTCTATCTTGCGGGCGTACTCGATCCAGCCGCCCGATGAGATGCCGTTGAGGCTGCCGATCACTGGAATATCGACCGCGCGCTTGACGCGATGCAGATGCTCAAGGTAGGCGTCGGGCGAGATATTGTAGTTGCCGAGGTCGGGAAAGTAGCTCAGCGCCTCGGCATGGCTCTCGCTGGTACGTGCCAGAAAGTGATCCAGCGCCAGGCTCTCGCGCGTGATCTGCTCCTCGAAGAGTGAGTAGAGCACGATCGCCGCCGCTCCGGCATCCTCCATCCGCCGCACCAGATCGATGCGCTTGGACAGCGGCGAGGCTGAGACGACCAGCGGATTCCGAAGCTGCAATCCCAGATAGGTTGTCGTAAGATCAGGCATGGTAGACTCCCATCAGCGTATGCGCCATGCGATCGGCACGTCATGTCGCGCGCTCGATCTCGGTGTGCGCTCCTCGTCCATTGCCGTTCACTGCGATCTGCTGGGTTTCGCGTCCGCTATGCACAGCTTCGGTTTCTGCCTCCGCCTCCTTGGTCGTGCCCTCGTAGAGCGCCGCCAGCGTGCGATACATCTGCCAGCGCTGCACGCTGTCCTGCTTGGCCTGCTCCATCACCGCTGCGGCTCGTTCGGGATCGCTCTGCTGAAGCATCCGGTAGCGTGTCTCGTTGTAGGCGTACTGCTCAAGCGGCACTGTCGGATCTTTGGCGTCGATGCTGAGCGGGTTTTTGCCTGCCAGCGCCAGCTCAGGGTTGTAGCGGAAGATCGGCCAGTAGCCGCTCTGCACTGCCAGCTTTTGCTGAGCCAGGCCGTGGCGCAGATCGTAGCCGTGGGCGATGCAGTGGCTATAGGCGATGATCAGCGACGGGCCATCGTAGGCGTCGGCCTCCTGAAACGCCTGAAGTGTCTGCTGGTCGTTGGCGCCCATTGCCACGCGAGCGACATAGACGTTGCCGTACATCATCGCCATCAGGCCCAGGTCTTTCTTCGGCGTGCTCTTGCCGCGCGCCGCGAACTTGGCGATTGCGCCGCGTGGCGTGGCCTTGGATGCCTGGCCGCCCGTATTGGAGTAGACTTCGGTATCCAGCACCAGCACGTTGACGTTGCGGCCTGAGGCCAGCACATGATCTAGCCCGCCGAAGCCGATGTCGTAGGCCCAGCCGTCGCCGCCGATCAGCCAGACGCTCTTGCGCACCAGCGCATCGGCCACGCTGACCAGATCGCGGGCGGTCGCGGTGTCGATCGTTTGCAGCCGCGCTTTGAGCAGCGCCACGCGCTCGCGCTGCGCTGCGCTGCCCTCTTCAGTCGTCTGGTCGGCGCTCAGCAGCGCATCGATCAGCTCCGGCCCCACGGCCTCGGCGAAGCTCGGCAGCAGCTCGCGGGCATACTCCTCGTGCTTGTCGAGCGTGAGCCGCATGCCCAGCCCGAACTCGGCGTTATCTTCAAAGAGCGAGTTGGCCCAGGCGGGACCGCGACCCTCCTGGTTGTAGGTCCAGGGCGTTGTCGGCAGGTTGCCGCCATAGATCGATGAGCAGCCCGTGGCGTTGGCGATCATCGCGCGCTCGCCGAAGAGCTGCGAGACAAGCTTGACATAGGGCGTCTCGCCGCAGCCCGCGCACGCGCCCGAAAATTCAAAGAGCGGCAGCAGCAGTTGCGAGTTTTTGATCGTGTGCGTGTTGAGATGCGTCCGCTCGATCTCCGGCAGCTCGACAAAGAAATTCCAGTTCTCCTGCTCGCGCTCCCGAATCGGCGGCTGCGGTGCCATGTTGATCGCTTTCAAGCCCACCTGCGATTTGTTCTTGACCGGGCAGGCCTCGACGCAGATGCCGCAGCCCGTACAGTCGTCGGGCGAAACCTGGAGCGTGAACTGCCTGTCCTGAAACTCTTTGAAGAAGCGCGCCGGTGCGGTTTTGAAATCGGCGGGCGCGCCTGCAAGCGCGGCCCCGTCGACGACGTTCATGCGGATCACGGCGTGCGGGCAGACGAAGGCGCATTTGCCGCACTGGATGCAGATGTCGGGGTCCCAGACCGGCATCTCCTGCGCGATGTTGCGCTTCTCCCATTTGGACGTGCCCGATGGGTAGGTGCCGTCGACAGGCAAGGCGCTGACCGGCAGGCTATCGCCGACGCCAGCGATCATTGCGCCGAGCACGTGCTGAACGAACGGCGGTGCGCTCTCGGCAACCGCCGGACGCCGGTTGAGCGCGCTCATGATCGACAGCGGCACGTTGACCTCGTGGAGATGCTCTAGCGCCTGATCGACCGCTTGCAGGTTTTGCTGCACCACTGCCGCGCCGCGCTTGCCGTAGGTTTTGTGGATGCTGGCGCGGATCTTTTCGATCGCCTGCTCCTGCGGCACGCCGCTGCCGATCGCAAAGAAGCACGTCTGCATGATGCGGTTGATCCGCCCGCCCAGGCCTTGCGCCCGTGCCACGCCCGCCGCGTCGATCACAAAGAAGCGGGCATCTTGCTCGACGATCGCGCTCTGCACTTCGCGCTGCAGATGCTCCCAGACCTCATCGGGGCCGTACGGGCTGTTGAGCAGGAAGGTGCCGCCTGCCATCAGCGAGTCGAGCACGTCGAAGCGCTCCAGAAATGAGAACTGATGGCATGCCACGAAGCTGGCCTCGCGGATCAGGTAGGGCGCGCGGATTGGTTTCGGCCCGAAGCGAAGATGCGAGATCGTCACCGACCCCGACTTTTTCGAGTCGAATACGAAGTAGCCCTGCGCGTACACATCCGGCTCCGCGCCGATGATCTTGATCGAGTCTTTGTTCGCACCGACGGTGCCGTCCGATCCCAGGCCCCAGAAGACACAGCGCGCGGTTTCCGGCGCTTCGATCGAGAAGGCCGCATCGTAGGCCAGGCTGGTGTGCGTCACGTCGTCGTCGATGCCGACCGTAAAATGATTCTTCGGCTCACTTTTGCGCAGCTCGTCGAAGATCGCTTTGACCATCGCCGGGGTAAACTCTTTCGATGCCAGGCCGTAGCGCCCGCCGATGATCTGCGGAGTCGCTGCGAATGGCGCGCTGCCATCGGCAATAGCCTCGCTGATCGCCGTGACCACATCCAGATACAGCGGCTCGCCAGCGCTGCCCGGCTCCTTGGTACGATCCAGCACCGCGAGCGCCTTGACGGTCGGCGGAAGCGCCCGGATGAAGTGCGCTACCGAGAATGGCCGGAATAGATGCACGGTCAGCACGCCCACCGACTCGCCGCGCTCTTGAAGGAACCGCGCGGTTTCGGCGGCTGTCTCGGCTCCCGATCCCATCATCACGATCACACGCTCGGCGTCAGGCGCGCCTGTGTAGTCGAAGAGGTGGTAGTGCCGCCCAACCAGCGCCGCAAGGCGGTCCATCGCCCGCTGCACGATCTGCGGGCAGGCCGCGTAGTAGGGGTTGGCGCTCTCACGAGCCTGGAAGTAGACATCCGGGTTGTGCGATGTGCCACGAATGAAAGGATGCTCCGGCGAGAGCGCGCGGGCGCGGTGCGCATGCACCAGCTCATCGTCGATCATCGCGCGGATCTCGTCGTCGCCGATCTGGCTCATCGTGTTAATCTCGTGCGAGGTGCGGAAGCCGTCGAAGAAGTGCAAAAACGGCACGCGCGCCTCTAGCGTCGCCGCATGCGAGATCAGCGCCAGGTCTTGCGCCGCCTGGACGTTATGCGATGAGAGCAGCGCAAAGCCGGTGCTGCGCGCGGCCATCACATCGGAGTGATCGCCAAAGATCGAGAGGCCCTGCGTGGCGAGGGCTCGCGCCGCAACGTGAATCACCGTCGGCGTTAGCTCACCAGCGATCTTGTACATGTTCGGCAGCATCAGCAGGAGGCCCTGCGAGGCGGTGAAGGTTGTCGCGAGCGCGCCGGTCTGGAGCGCGCCATGCAGCGCCCCGGCAGCGCCGCCCTCGGATTGCATCTCGATCACCTGCGGGACGGTGTTCCAAATGTTCGGTGTGCATGTGGCCGACGATGCATCGGCTTGTTCGCCCATCGCCGTGGCGGGTGTGATAGGATAGATGGCGATAATATCGCTCAGTTTATAAGCAATTGTCGCAGCAGCTTCGTTGCCGTCGATCGCAATCCGTTTCACCAACATGACAATCTCCCCAAACTTCACTACCCATGCGCTGTGGTTATGGATAGGCGTCAGCAATACGCTCTTGTTGCGTTATGCACACCGGTAGCAGTTGAACCAGTTCGCTAAGGTTGACTTTAGCTGAGGGAGGAGTCGATATGGTGAAGAAGCCGCTACACGCGGTAAAGGTTTGGTGAGCAATTATTCACACGGCGGTGGATGCTCCAAGAGCGGGTTAAACACAACACCCCACTGGAATTTCCAGTGGGGTGTTGATTAATGGTCAGGGTGCATGGACCTTGTCTCCCAGGGCCGAGGCCCCAGTACCCGCGGCGCTGCCACGTTTCACGGCCCGGTTCGGGATGGGACGGGGTGGGTCCGTGGCGCTCCGCACACACCCAAAGCCTGAGGTGCCGC
>DASUTC010000372.1 GCA_036374795.1 Herpetosiphonaceae bacterium | reverse complement strand
CGCGCCTGCCCCAGGATTTTCTGCTCCTGCGCGCGGAACTGCTGCGGCGCGGTAGTCGCGTGCGCCTCAGTTTCTTTTTTGGCAGCCAGCGCGCCGGTAAAGCTCGGCTCGTTGGATTTCTTGAGCTGCTCCTCGGTAACGTCCGCCCCCGCCATCTGGCTATCGAGCGACTTCTTACCCTCGTCCAGCGAGGTTTCCTGCGCCGACTTGTTGCCGGGCATGGCGTTGCCCGCGCCGATCGAGCCGGGTGCCGCGCCCGCCTCCTCCGGCTTCATCGGCGTGACAGATTTAGGCTTGGCACCGCGCGGATCGGGAGCGGCTTTCGTCGTCGTCTCGATCGCGCTCTCGGCGTTCTCTTTGTTATCCTTGACCAGGCCCGTCACCTGGCCTTTAAGCTCGCCCGCCTTGCCGGATTGCTTGAACTCGTCGGCTTCTTCCAAGTTATTAGGCGTGATCTTGGCGATAGCCTGGTTGAGCGCGGCAACAAACTGCTGCTTGTTGAACGTTCCAGGCTTTTGCGCGTTCATCTTGCCGACCTGCGCCGCCGCCGCCTGACTGGATACGTCGTTAGCGGGACCGACCGCCGCTGCCTGCGCCTCGGACACCTTGGCTTTGGCGGGAGCGTGCTGCTTCTCTTTGGTGGCGACCTGCTTGGCTTTGGAGGTGATGCTCTGGAAACGTGGATCTTGCTGCGGCGCGGTGCGTCTGGGCGCGCTCGCGGCGGCGCGCTGGATCTGCGGCTGGCTGGTGCTGTTGCTCAACATCCGCTGCACCTGCGCGTTGCCGATGGTGCGCTGCATGTGCTGCATCGCGCGGGCCTGCTGTGGGTTGGGACGGCTCGCCAGGTGGGGCGCAGCAACCGGCTCGGCAGCCTCCGACTGTGGCTCGGCGACATCCTGCTCAGCCGCACGCTGGACAGCCTTTGGAGCCGTCTTGGGCGCGGTGATCTGTCGTTTGTGGATGTTGCGCGTTGCCATCAGTCTATCCTTGAACGTGCTGCTGTTCGAGTTCCGAGTTCAACGTTTCAAGCTCTTGGTGCTCGTCCCCTTGTTCTTTGTTCTCTGCTCTCCGTTTGTTCCCTTGTTCTTCCGTTGGCGCACTAGCCGCGAATCAACGACATATAGCGCCCAAAATCGGACTCCGTCACCAGCTTGCCGAGCTTCTGATATTCGCGTTTGATCGCGCGGATCAAGTGGATCATCTGGATCGGCGTGCTGGCCTCGGCGGCCAGGAAGGCCGAGAGCAGCGCAATGTTGCGGATATTGCCGCCGGCCAGCTTGAACTGCCGCGCCAGAAACGGCAGATCGACATCTTCGGCCAGCGGCGCTTCCGGCGGAAACGCTTTCTGCCAGATCCGCAGACGGTCGGGCTCCTCCGGAAACGGAAAATCGATCGCGACATGCAAGCGCCGCACGAACGCATCGTCCATATTCTTGCGCAGGTTGGTCGCCAGGATCACAATGCCGTCGTACTCTTCCATCTTCTGGAGCAGGTAGCCGACCTCGATGTTGGCGTAGCGATCGTGGGCGTCCTTGACCTCGGAGCGCTTGCCGAAGAGCGCGTCGGCCTCGTCGAAGAAGAGGATCGCGTTGGCCTCGCGCGCCGCGTTGAAGATCCGATCGAGATTTTTCTCGGTTTCGCCGATGTATTTGCTGATCACCGTCGAAAGATCGATCTTGTACAGCTCCAGGCCCAGATCGGCGGCGATGATCTCGGCGGACATCGTCTTGCCGGTGCCCGACGGCCCGGCGAAGAGCGTATTGACGCCCTTGCCCATCGCCAGATGCCGATCGAAGCCCCAGCGCTCCAGCACGGTGTGCCGGTGCCGCACCTGCGAGCTAATCTCGCGCAGCTGGCCGAGCTGATCCGGCGGCAGCACAATATCGTCCCAGTCGTAGGTCGTCTTGATCTTATGCGCCATACTATCCAGCCGTCCGCTCGACTGGGCGCGGCAGGCGATGTAAAAATCCTCGCGGCTGGGCGTGCCGCCATGCCAGCGCGCCAGCGACCGCGCCATGATCACAGCGTCGCGGATCTGTCCGCCGGTCAGCCGGAAGGTGCTGGCTAGCGCTTGAAGCGTCTGCTCGTCGGGCGCATCGCCGTTGAGGCGCGCCTGCCAGATATGCTCGCGCTCGCCGTAGGTCAGCCTCGGCAGCTCGATGCGCAGGAACCAGTTGTGCCGCAGCGCGCCGCGCGCCTCCCAGGCCTGGTCGAGCGGCAAGAACGAGCAGCCACGGTAGCTGTCCAGCGCCGCCAGGAGCGCAGCCTGCCACGCCGCTAGGGAGTCCTCATGCAGCACGCGGTCGCCGCCCAGCCAGAGGATCGCCGCGCCGTTGAGCATGCCCTCGCGCAGCACGCGCTGCACCGCCTCTTCGGGATGAAGATCGCTGGCCGCCAGCCGATCCAGATCGACCGTCAGCAGCGGCAGGCCGACCTCGGTACACAGCGCCTCGGCGGTGGCGCGGCGTCCGCTGCCGTAGCTGCCCTGCAATGCCAGGATCAAGCCATCGGCATGCTCGATCATCGCCTGCCGCAGCCGATTGCGCAGGTCGGTCGGTAGGACCATACTCGCCAGCGCGCGGCGCGGTCTAGTCAGCTTGACGGTCTGATCCAGCAGCGGATCGACGGTCGGCTGATCCAGCAGCGCCGAGACAATGCGGTCGTCGAGCTTGATGAAGCGCGACAGCAGCGGCGGCTGGCGCTGCCCATCCTCGAAAAGCTGGACGATGCGATAGCGGATCAGGGGCGCGTCCGGCGTAAAGGCGGTGCGCGCCGCGATGCGCTCTTCGGGGCTGGCGCACAGCAGCGCGAGCGCAAGATTCACCGATGGCCGCTTTTTGGTGACATCGTCCTGAATGTAGGCGAAAAGCCGCTCATAGCGCAGATCAAGCTCAGGCGCGAGCGCCAGCAGCAGGACATCGCGCTCGAACGGCGAGAAGCCAAAGGTTCGCGCCAGCTTGAGCAGCGGCACGATCGTACCGCTCCGCTCAAGGGCTGCGGCCTGCTCTTCGAGCGCGGCGCGCTCTTCGGCGAGCGCGGCGCGGCGGGCTACAAGCTGTGGCGGCATGGCAGCGCTGCCGCCGCTGAGGATCTCGACTTCGGCATCGGGCACATACAGGCCGCGATAGGTATCGTCGGCCAGCGCGCCAAAGGTATGCTGCGTGAGAGCGATATGCCACGTGAGCAGATCGCGCAGCCAGTTCAGAAGGCTGCTCAGATAGACGTGGCTCTGTGCCTCGGTGCTGTGAAGATCCGCGAGATGATGAGCGACGAGTTGCATACGTGTTGTCTATGTAGAACGATAGCCAGGAATCAAGCGACGCATGGCTGTCGTCCGGGCGATATTCCAGATCCGCGCTAAGGCAATCTTGAAGCAGTGACGGCCAAGCAACCATCACGGCTAGTACCGTCACGGTGCGGGAAGTGTCGGTTACGTGCCACGAGGGGTTACTACATTGTATAACGACTTGCTAAAAGCGCAACGACCAGGGCTGTCTCCGGCATGTAACTCCGGTCCTTGGTTGGGTCCTGGTAAAGGGTTGCTCCCGACTATGACTTTCAGCGCACCGGCCTTTCGGGCCGCAGCCCTTTCGCGCCTCAGCTTACGACGATAGAGGCGGGTATGGCTACGTTCATCCGGTGGTACTTTGGTTCTGGTACGAGCGTACCGTCCGTACAACAGCGCGGCGGGCGAATACCCCTCGGAAGCTGATTCAGCCCGGCGGTCGAGCGGGCGGTGGTTTCTATCGGATTTTCTATCGGTTCGGCGCTTGATGTACGTGGCGGCATGTGCTTCAATCGGGCTAGTGATTCAATGCAAGCTACACCCCCCGGCTCAGGAGGAGATCCGATGAAGGCTCAGCTTCTCGGCGCGCTGAAGCGCCGCCCGTCGCGACTGACTCGTCCTTCCCGTTTTGGGGTCTTGTGTATCATCATGGGGCTGCTGGTGGCGCAGCTTGGCCTGGTAGCCCAGCCGAATCCGGCCAGCGCCCAGACCTCCTGGCAGCTGGTCTGGAGCGATGAGTTCAACGGCACGTCCGTCGATCCCGCCAACTGGACCTTCGAGACGGGCGGCCACGGCTGGGGCAACAACGAGCTCCAGTACTACACCAACGGCAGCAATGCCAGCGTCTCCGGCGGCGTGCTGACGATCACCGCGAACAGGGTAAGCAGCGGCTATAGCTGCTGGTACGGCACCTGCCAGTATACCTCGACGCGCATGAACACCAAGGGCAAGCGCGAGTTCCAGTACGGCAGAATCGAGGCGCGCATGGCGCTGCCGATGGGCAAGGGCATCTGGCCCGCGTTCTGGATGCTCGGCGCGAACTTTCCCTCAACGCCCTGGCCGAACTCCGGCGAGATCGACATCATGGAGCATGTCAACAACGAAAACGTGACCCACGGCACGATCCACTGGGATAGCAACGGCTACGCGAGCTACGGCGGTCCGTCCGGCGCGGTGAACGTCACCACCTACCACACCTACGCGATCGAGTGGGATTCTTCGGCGATCCGCTGGTTCTTGGACGGCACCAAGTTCTGGGAGGCCAACATCCTGAATAATATCAACAGCACCGAGGAGTTTCACAAGCCGTTCTTCATGATCCTGAATCTGGCGGTTGGCGGCAACTGGCCGGGCAGCCCCGACAGCACAACCGTCTTTCCGGCGCGCGTGATGGTCGACTATGTGCGCGTCTATAAGCGCAGCGGCACCACGACGATCAACCCATACAGCACCGTCCAGGCCGAGAGCTACAGCAGCCAGTCGGGAACGCAGGTTGAGGCGTGCAGCGATACCGGCGGCGGTCAGAATGTCGGCTGGATCGCCAACGGCGACTATCTGGTCTTCAATAACGTGGACTTTGGCAGCACCCGCCCGGTGCAGATCCAGACTCGCGTGGCCTCAGGCGCGGCGTCGGGCGTGAGCGGCATCGTCGAGTACCGCATCGACAGCCTCACGGGGCCGCTGCTGGGCAGCTTCTCGATCGCTAACACGGGCGGCTGGCAATCCTGGCGCACCGTTCCGGCCAGCTCCAACGCCGTCACCGGCGTGCATAATCTCTACGTCGTCTTCAAGAGCGGCCAGCCCTCCGACTTTGTGAACCTCAACTGGTTCTACTTCCAGCGCTAGACTCGCTCGTGAACGAAGCGCTGAACAGAAGAACAAAAGAACAAGCGAACAAGGGAGTTAAGCCTTGGTTCGCTTGTTTGCTTGTTTCCTGGCGCTCCCTCCTCGTGCGGTTGAGAGCAGTTTGCAGATCGATTGACCTCCAGAGGCGCAGCAGGATGCGCCCTTCCTCATGATCGCGCTGCTGCCTTTCGGTTACTTGGCGGCGATCGGTAGGGCTACAATGTAGCGCGCCTGTGCTCCGGGCCAGAAGCCGCCGTTCAGCTCATACGGGCTGCCGATGCTCGCGCCCGCGTCATGCTGCCCGATCGTGCCGCTCAGGCCGTACACGCCGCCGCTGCTGTTCATCGCGCCGCCGCCGTCGATCGTGAACCAGTCGATGGCATACTCGGCCAGGGCGCTCTGCGCGGGTGCCACGCCTGCCGCGTGGGATCGCACGCGATCGACGGCGACCAGCGTCACCACGCCGAGCAGCGCCAGGGCAACTAATAGCATCCTCGCTCTCATTGGCCCGCTCCCTCCGGCTGCGGCGCGGGCTGAAGCGGGCGCTCAAGCCGATCGAGGCCCTGGCTGGCGGGCTTGCCGTAGAGTTCGGGGTGGATGTAGCTGCCGCGCTCGGCTGCCGGTTTGTTCTCCTCCACCGGGATGCGATGCGCCTTGGCGTAGGCGTCGTGGCGAATGCCTGTCACCTGCCACGAGACTTTCATGCCCGCCGTGCCCCCGGCGATCGTGAAGCTAGTGCCCGTGATCTCCTTGGCGATGTACAGATTCGGCCCAGGCGCGCCGATCGCCGTGAGCTGGTAACGAAAATCCTGGTTGAGCGCGTCGAACCATGCGGGCATCGTCACCACCGCCGCGCCGTTGTCGTCGAGAGTCACCACGCCGTCGTAGATGTTCTTCATGTCGGGCGACTCGACGAACGAGTGATACAGGTACTTGTTGGCCGGGTCGAGCGGATGATCGATCTTGAACGATCCCGACGATTTGGCGAGATTGCCGCTGATCGAGACGTTGCCGACGAAGATTCCGGCGTAGCTGCTGGCGCTGCTGCTGGTGGTGCGCGCGAAGATCGCATCGCCGTTGGTATTGGAGTTGACCTCGGCGTCGATCGCCTGGCCGTTGCCCGCCGTGCGCGCATACAGCGCCGCGCGCGGATTGGTGCTATTGACCAGCTCTAGCTCGGCGGCGTAGCGGTCGGTGCCGTAGTTGTAGCCGGTGATCGCGCTGCCCTGCCCCGACGAGCCGGTGTCGGCGCGGAATGTGCCGCCGGTGCCGCTGTTGGAGGCGTAGATCGTGGCGAAGGTGCTGTTGCTGCGGAACTCGGCGGCCTGGCCGCTGCCGTTGTTGTCGACCACGAAGGCGCTGCCGCTGGTGCTCGTCGAGGCATCCAGGGGCAGCACCAGCCCCGACGCATAGGGCGCGGCGGTGAGCGGCTGGCGCGGCGTGAGCTGCGTGTAGCTGCCGGTGCTCGCGCCCGGTCGCACGGCGATGTCGAGGTAGTACTGCGTGCCGACGAAGATATTGCCGAAGTCGAGCGTGACGTTGAACAGGCCGTTGGTGACGACGACATCGTTCCGGGTGACGATCGGCCCGGCCTGCGAGCCGCCGACGCTGGCGTCGTAGAGGATGAAGGTAAAATCGTACGTGCCGTTGGCCGGAACGCCGCCATTGGTCAGGCGGCCCTGGTAGGTGAAGGCTCTGGTGGTTGCGGCAAATGTACCAGTGGCGGCGGGCGATGTGGGCCGGGAAGCGCTGGCGGTCGCTCCCATACCGAGCAGCAGACCGAGCACCAGGACGATCGACAGATGGACGTACTTCATGGGGGGAGTCCTTTCCTGTGAGCAACCAGTTTGTACGGCGGGCGAGATGACGAGCCGTTATTGCCGGTGCGCGGAGCGAAACCGCGCGTGGCATGCCGACGGCCTGCGGCGGACAAACAAAACGGCGATCGAAGGCTGTGTGAGTATCTCTATCTTACACGGATGAGCGCCTGCTGCCTACAGGGTGTTGATGCTTGTCGAGGAAGCGCGCGACGACGAGCAATAGTAATGTTGTCTAGCCCCGCGCTCTTCTCTACGGACGCCGACGAGCAGCGGTTACAGGAGGAAAAAGGCGAAGATCGCGTGGGGATGGAAGCCCGCTGCAATCTTCGCCCAGGAGTACGGCGCAGTTTAGCCGAGCGCCAGATCGATCAGCAGCGCGGCGGTCCACGAAAACTGGTCGGTGCCGTGGCCCGCGCCCGTCTCCGGCGTGAAGTGCTCGAAGAAGCCGTTGTCTCGCACCAGCTCGATGATGCGCTGCCGCATCCAGGCGGCGTACGCCTCGAAGCCGTAGCGTCGCAGCCCGTGGTAGATCGCCCAGTCGACGTTGATCCACACCGGGCCGCGCCAGTAGCGGTTGGGCAGGTAGCCGGGCGCGTGCCGATCATAGCAGGGCACGGGGTAGCAGGCATCGTCCAGCGCGCAGAAGGCGTCGGAGTTCAAGTAGCGATACATCCGCTCGGCGCGCGCCTGATCGGGGACTCCGGCGAAGAGCGGCGTGAAGCCCGCCGCGACATGCACATCGACGGGCGCGTCGGCGACCAGATCGTAGTTGATATAGATGCCGTGCTGCTCGTCCCACAGCTTGGCGTCGATCGCGCTGGCGGTCTGTGCGGCCCACGCCTCGAAGATCCCCGGCGACTCGCCGACGATTCGCGCGATCTCGGCCAGATCGCGGCTAGCCTGGCAGAGCAGCGTGTTGAACAAAACGTCCTGAATCAGAAACGGAAAATCGGCGCGAATCCTGGCATCGTCGTAGTCGCGGTCGATCAGCAGCTTGACCAGATACATGTAGTAGTCGTACTCGGTCTTGGTCGGTCGATCGATCGGGTCGACGATCGTGATGTCCACGCGCTGAAACGACGGAATCTGGTCGGGATCGATCGTGATGCGCTCCAGCGCGGCATCCCACAGCGGCGAGTTATCCTGGCCCGACTCCCAGGGATGCTCGATGTAGACCAGCCCCTCGCCGCGCGGATCGCGCTCGCGGTAGAGATAGGCGTGCCAGTCGCGCAGGCGGGGAAACAGCTCGGCCAGAAAGGCGTGGGCGCGAGCGGTATCCTGCGCGTGCCGAAACACATGCAGCGCGGCGGTCGCATGGACCGGCGGCTGGACAATGCCGGTAGTCTGTACGTTCTGGGGCTTGTGGGGGTGATCGACGGTGTGCCACTCGTGCGGCCCCGGAAAATAGTCGCTGGCGGCGGGATTGAAGACAATATGCGGCAGCATGCCGTTGGTCCACTGCCCGGCGAAGAGCGAGCGCAGCTCTTGCTCGGCGCGGGCCTGATCGTAGCGGGCGTAGCCGATCGCGATAAACGCCGAGTCCCAGGACCACTGGTGCGGGTACAGACGCGGCGACGGCTTGGTAAACGCGCCGACCCAGTTGTCGGCGAGCACCGCCCTGGCCTGCTCGATCAGCTCGGTATGCGGTTGATTGGTCATTGGATTCCTTCTGCTTAGCGTATGCTCAGGGAGCTTTTGCCGGAATTCGGATCTCCTGCATCGGCTCAGGATGGGGAATATGTGGGGGCCACCACCCAGAGGGTGCCCGCCCCCGCCTACCGGCGCATTACGGCGCGCCGATCAGGTCACGCTTCGTCTCTGGATCGAAGTAGCGCAGCTTACCAGGATCTGGCCGTAGCCACAAGGGCTGGTTGGCCTGGACCGGAAAATCGACGTGCGTTTGCAGCTTGAGCCGCTGATCGCCGATCAGCGCCGTGATCAGCAGATGCGATCCCAGCGGCTCGATCACCTCGGCCTGAGCCGGCAGCGTATCGGGCGCTGCGGCGGTGCGGGCCTCGATGTGCTCGGCGCGAATGCCGACCAGCACCTCGCGCTCCGGCTGGTGCGTCAATCCAGGCGATGCCGCCAGCGGATGATCGGCCAGGAGCACCTGCGCGGCTCCGTCGCGGCGTTCGAGCCTGCCGCGCAGAAAATTCATCGGCGGATTGCCGATAAAGCTGCCGACAAACTCGCTGGCCGGGCGATCATAGACCTGCATCGGTGTGTCGCACTGCACGATCTCGCCCTGACGCATCACGGCGATGCGGTCGCCCAGGCTGAGCGCCTCAACCTGATCGTGGGTCACATAGATCGTCGTGGCATGAAGATCCTGCACCAGCTTCTTGAGCTCGGCGCGAAAATGCAGCCGCAGCAGCGCATCGAGATTCGACAGCGGCTCGTCCATCAGCAGCACCTTCGGCTCCATCACGATCGCGCGGGCCACGGCGACGCGCTGGCGCTGGCCGCCCGAAAGCTGTGCCGGGTAGCGATCGAGATACGGCTCAAGCTGGAGCAGCCCGGCGGCATGATCGACCTTGCGCCTGACATCGGGGCCGGACTCTTTGCGCATGCGCAGGCCAAAGGCCACGTTCTCGAAGACCGTCAGATGCGGAAAGATGGCATAGCTCTGAAAGACCATCGCGATCTGACGGGCGCGCGGCGGCAGATCGGTAACATCGCGCTCGCCGATCGTGATCCGGCCATGATCGGGATACTCCAGCCCGGCGATCATCCGCAGCAGCGTGGTCTTGCCGCAGCCGCTCGGGCCGAGCAGCACCATGAACTCGCCATCCTCGATCGTCAGATTCACGTCGTCGACGGCGGGCTGCTTCGTGCCGGGGTAGGTCTTGCGGATCGTCTTGATCGTAATCGTCGCCATGCCGCAGCCTCACTTCGTCACTCGTCCCCACATGTTGAGCAGGTAACGGCGCATAAAAAAGATAAAGATCAGCGATGGAACCACCAGCGCGAAGCCGCCCGCGAACCGAAACGGCAGCGGCGAGTCGTTGAGCACGCCCAGGACGTGCGCCGGAAGCGTGCGGTTGCGCACCGTCAGGATCGTCGCGGCAAAGACCTCGTTCCACGAGAGCACAAAGGTGAAGATCGCCGACGCCGCGAGGCCGGGCAGCGCCAGGGGCAGTACAATGCGCCGGAACGCGCCCAGCGGCGTGCAGCCGAGAGTCAGCGCGGCCTCTTCCAGATCTTTGGGCACGCTCATAAAAATGCTGCTTGTCACCAGGATCGTCGTCGGCAGCGCCAGCGCGGTGTGGACCAGCGCGACCGCCAGCAGCGAGTCGTAGAGCCGCCAGGTGATGAACGTCACCGCCAGCGGGATCGACAGGATCACGATCGGAAAGGCGCGCGTCGAGAGGATCAGCAGCTTGAAGGTATCGCGGCCACGAAAGGCGAAACGCGCCAGGGCGTATCCGGCGGGCGCTCCCAGCAGCAGCGAGATCGCCAGCGTGAGCAGCCCCACGAGCACGCTGTTGCGCGCGGCGCGAGTCACGCCCGTAGAGCGCAGAAAGAAGAGCAGCGTCTCGGTGGAAAACTCGGCGGGTACCAGCGCCTTGGGAAAGGCCGAGATCGCCGCGCGCGGGCTGAACGCCGCGATCATGATCAGGTAGATCGGCAGCACCATGAACAGTGAGATCAGCAGCGCGGCGGCGTAGAGCAGCGTGTTGCGGTACACCCGCCGGGGCGGGCCGCTCTGCCGAGGGATGGGCATCGGGACGCTCATGTCACACCTATCGCTTCATCGCGGACGCGCAGCGCTCGCAGGTAAATGCCGGTGTTGAGCACCGAAAAGATCAGGATCAGCAGCGCGTAGGCCGCCGCGACGTTGGGATTGCTGTAGCTGCCGTACCAGTAGTACGCCTCGCCCGCAAGCACGGGCAGGTTGCGCCCGGCCAGCGCGATCACCACCGCGAAGACCTGAAACGCCAGGATCGTGCGCAGGATCAGCGCGACCTGGATGCTCGGAAGCAGCATCGGCAGCGTGACATGCCGCAGGCGCTGCCAGCCGTTCGCGCCAAAGACAGCGGCGGCCTCGCCGTACTCCTTGGGGATCACCTGAAGCCCGGCCAGCAGGATCACCATCACGATCGATGTGGCCCGCCAGGTTTCGGCCAGCACCACCGCCAGGAACATGCTGACCGGGTTTTCGTAGCTCAAAAAGCGAATGCTCGTCTCGCTCAGGCCCAGCCCCACCAGCGCCGAGTTGAGGTAGCCCCGGTCGGCGAAGATCGCCAGCCAGACGATGCCCGCCGCCAGGTCGGAGATCGCCAGCGGGATTGCCCACAGGTAGAGCAGTAGCCCCGTGCCGCGCAGGCCGCTCTGCAGCAGCAGCGCCATGATCAGCGCCAGCACCATTTGCAGCGGCACGATCACGACGATCAGCAGCAGCGTGTTCCGCACGGCGCGCCCGAAGGCGATGTCGTTGACCATGCGGCGAAACGGCTCAAGCGTGAAGGTGCCCGCTTCGTTCTGGAACGCCAGCAGGAGCGCCTGCACCATCGGCCAGACGAAAAAGACCGCCAGAAACACCCCGGCGGGCGCGAGCAGCAGGTACGGTCCCAGGCTGCGCCGTCGCGGGCGGACGGCCAGTGGTGGAGCGGGAACCTTCTCCCGCTCCAGATCGGCTCGCTGCGTTACTTGACCTGACATGGCCCCTCGCTCGGCGGATCGGGCGGCCAGCAACCGGCCTTGGTGTCGTTCAAGATCTGCTGAAGCGTGGTGGCCTGCTGCTCAAGCACCTGCTCGACCGGCTCGTTGTTCAGCACGATGCGCTGGAAGGTGTCGAGATAGACTTTGTTGAACTCGCCGCCCTTCGCGCCCAGGCCCACTGGCAGCAGCGACGGCAGGGCATCGCTGGCCGACGACTGTTTCTGCACGGCCTCGGCTTCGAGGCGCACGCCCGCCGACAGGTCTTGCGGGATCGGGGCGCTGGTGACGGGGAAGAACGCATTTTCACGCAGCGTGGTGATCTGCTGCTCCGGCTGCGTCAGGTACTCGATCAACTGCTCCGCGCCCTGGCGGTTGGGCGCGCCCTTGGGGATCGCCAGACCGGCCAGCACCGGCATGTAGCCGCGACCCTTGGGTCCCGCAGGCGCGGGCAGCAGCACAAAGTCGTCGGGCTTTTCGGTGACGGCGGTGATCAGCCGCGCGGCGTGGTCCCAGGCGATCCAGACCTCCTCGGAGAGCAGCGGCTCCTGCATGAACTCGTAGCTCGTCGACTGTGGATTGGCATGCGCCCACATGTCTTTGAACTCGGTCCACATCTGCGCGGCCTCCGGCGTTTTGAAGCCGGCGACGCCCGACGATCCGGTGTACGATGGGTAGAGATAGCCCTGGAAGAAGCGGTGAATCAGGCCCTTGGGACCGCCCGGAAAGCCCAGCTTACGCTCGCCCGTGGCTTTTTCGACGTTGGCGGCCCACTCGTTGAGCTGCGCGTAGGTCAGCGCGTTCTGGTCCGCGCCCTGCGGCAGATGTTCGAGCGCTTTTTTGTTCACCGCCAGCACATAGGTCGCCTGCATCCACGGCACGTAGTAGCTCTTGTCGGAGCCCATGCGGCTCAGCTCCACAAACGACTCGGGAAAGCCGCGATCCTTGAGCTTCTCCATCAGCGGCGTGAGATCTTCCAGCAGTTGATCTTTGACGAACGGCGCGAAGTCGCCGTGCAGCCCGCCAATGATGCTGATCGTCTTCTGGCCGCCCTGCGCCTCGGCCCGAATACGGTCGTTGAATGGCCCGCCGTCTTCGGGGATGAACTCGACCTGCCCGCCGAATCCGGCGAGGATCGTGTTGCGCATGCGCTCTGCTTCTTCAACTGGCTTGAACTGAGAGGACAGGAAGATCAGCGATCCGGCATCTGCGGACGATCCTGCGGCGCTGGTAGCCGCTTGCGACGCGGCGGGCGCTGCCGAGGCGGCGGGCGACCCGGCAGCCGGTGCTCCGCCCTGGTCGGCAGGCGTGGCGGTCTGGCCGCACGCGCTGATGATCAGCGTCAGGATCAGCATGATCAGCAGGTGGCGGGCGGTGCCTGGACGGGAATGTCGAATCATGAGGGCGCTCCTTTCGATAAACCGTCTGTCGATGGACATGTTCGGTGATCGGACAGGCGCATCGTTCTGTGGGGGGACGCAGCGTGCGGTGCCTTTGCTGAGTGTAGCGGATGTGTCAAGTCGAGGCAATGAGTACTGCTGCGGCTGCGTGCGCCTGGTCGCGTTAAACGCGGCGGCTGGCGGAGCGCTCCACCAGCCGCAGGTACGTATTGTAGGGGCGATGTTATTGGATATTCGTGAACGGGATCGTCAGCAGCGATTGCTGGCCCTGCGTGGTGCTCGCGCTGGTGCGCAGCGACACGGTGTGGGTTCCGATCGCGTTCCAGATCTCAAGCCGGATTCTGCCGTTGCTCAGGTTGCCGAACGTGCCGCTAGCGGACTTCAGGCCGCGCGCCTGAGTATACTGCTCCCAGCCGACCACATCGTTGGTCGCGAAGTAGGTGTAGGTTTCGAGCCGATCGTAGGTGCCGTCGCCGGTGAAATCGTATGAGATGCGCACCTGCGAGCCGTCGCCGACGTTCGCGCCTGCGTCGACGAACATGTTGAAGCCGGTGGTCTTGGTCGAGTCGTAGGTGCCGCTGACGCCGCTGACGGTGTAGACCAGCGGATTATTCGGCGTGCCATCGTAGTTGCCGCCGCCCGCCGAGGGGATTGTATCGGTCGCCGCGCTGCTGCCCTGGATGAAGCTCAGGCTGCTCGCCACGCCCGCGCCCGCGCCGTCGATGACATAGAGCGTGTTGCTCTTGGGCGTGCCTGTGGCGGCGGGATAGAGCTGGCTCTGCGGGATGATCTCCTTGATCTGGCTGGGGCTGGACCATGACAGCCGGGCGAGGGCACCGCCGCCGTTCTCGTAGTATTCCAGCCGGATGTCGTACTTCTGACCGGCGCTGAGCGCGATCGTGCCGCTATTCTCGGTGGGGCCGTGATCGGTCCAGTTGTTGATGATCTGCTGGCCGTTGACCCACAGACGAATGCCGTCGTCGGAGGTGGTGTAGAAGGTGTAGGTTTCGCTGTAGCGCGGCTGCACCTGGCCGGTCCAGCGCGCCGAGAAGGTATCGGCGGCGATCGTCGGGTCGGGCGAGCCAGTGCCCCAGTCGAAGTTGACCGTCGCGTCGGTGCGCGTGACCTTCGGGCTGGTGAAGTCGATGTTGTCGAAGTACTCGCCCTGCAAGCCGGTGCCGTTACCGTTGCCGGGCGGATTGGAGCCGCCGCTGCTGGTCGCCATGCTGCGGGCGGGCACGCTCAACGTCGTGCCGTTGGAGAAGGTCACGGTGATCGCGGTGCTGCCCGGATTGTAGGCCACGTAGGTGCGCGTGCCGCTCTTGTTGAAGACCGCGTAGGTCGGGATGTTGGCGGTGACGCTGCGGTCGAGCTGGCCCATGGCGTTGAGGTTGTGAATCCAGTGGTAGGTGTGCGCCTTGGACTCGCCGCCCTCCGGCACGTAGGCCGCGTTGGCATTGAACTTCGTCACCGCGCCCGGCGCGTCGTTCAGCGCATAGAACGACCAGATGATGTCGCGCCACTCCGTCTCGTCGCCGCCGTTGTTGGTCCGCATATCGTTGTAGTTGGTGGGGATGTAGCCCGGATTGCGGCCAAGGTAGAGCGAGCCGCCGGTGATCGGCAGGAAGTTGATGCCGTGAATCTCCTCAGGATTGGCCGTCCACCACGTGGCGTACGCGCCGCCATCGCCCCAGACGATGCCGACGGTCGAGCGGTTGAAGCCCGCCGGGAAGACCGCGTCGTTGACATCGAACCAGTACTGCTCGATCGCGTTGACCTCGTTGGTGTAGAGGTAGATGCCCAGGTCGCGGATCGTCCGGTTGCCGGTCGCCGCGCCCCACAGGATCAGCGATGTGGAGAAGTTGATCGACTCCGACGACGACTCCTGGTTGTTGCCCGCGCCGAAGCCCGCGTGTCCGGAGGCCCAGCCGTGACCGGCGTAGGCGTCGTAGCTGCGCAGCCGTGGGAAGCGCGTCTCGGTCGCCTCCCAGTTGGCGGCATCTTTGATCAGCAGCTTGACCATGCCGCCCCAGTTGGCATCGGCGGCCCAGGTCGTGTCGTACTGCGCGATCGTCGCCGCCGCCATGATGTAGTAGGCGTAGTGGAAGTGGTGATCGTTCAGCTCGGTGTCGGAGCCGTACTCCGCCGGGTAGCCGATCAGCGTGCCCCAGGTGCTATTGTAGTAGAACAGGTTGCTGCTCTTGCCGTCGGGAGCCTGGAACCAGTCCTGAAGCTTGCCCTTGAGCGCCGAGAGAAAGGCGTCGCGCGCGGCGGTATGGCCGACCTGATCGGCGATGCGCACCAGCGCCGCGATCCGTCCGAGCGCCTTGCCGGTCCAGTAGGTGCCGGTGCCGTTGGGCAGGAAGCTCCCGGCGGCATAGACCTCGTTGACGTAGTTGTAAAGCGTGGTGCGATTGTAGCTGCCTTTATCGGGCAGCGCGGGCAGCACGCCGTTGAAGGCCATGTTTGTGCTGAACGACGCGCCTTGCAGCACCTTCATCGCGCCGCGCGGCGAGACATAGCTGTAGCTCGTCAGCGCGTTTGAGGTGTTGAGCCACTGGTGACGATAGAGCGCCAGCAGCGGTCGTGTCTCGGTGCCCTCCTGGGCGCTGGTTGCGACGTTGTAGGTGGTGGTAAGCTGCGCGGTGGCCTCGTTGTAGCTCCAGCTCACGGTCGAGCCGGTGACGAAGGCGTACGCATGGTTTCTGTAGAAGCTGAGCGTCGCGGCGGTGTTGTCGGGCAGCACGGCTACCGAGAAGTAGCTCTTGCCCGCCAGCGTCGACTGGATCGTCGTGCCGGTGATCGTCCAGGTGGAGCCGCTCGGCGCGAAGATGCCGTAGTGATGGCCGTTGACGGTCACGCCGAGCACGCCGTTGCTGTTCGACCAGATCGTTGGCGGGCCGTTGAAGACGATCAGCGCGTTGCCGCCGCTCTTGCTGGCATAGACGAAGGGCAGGCCGTGGCCGAAGGTGGCCTTGAGGCTGCGCACGCCATCGGACAGCGCGGCGGTCACGGTCCAGTCTGAGAAGCCGTCGACACGCGCGTCGGGCGCGTTCAGCCCGGCCACGCCCAGCATCAGATCTTCGGCGTAGGAGTAGTGATATTCCTGAAGGTAGGACGGATTGCCGGTCGAGATCACCGGGCTGGTCGGGTAGCTGACGCCCAGGCCGCCGGATTTGGCGCGGAACGCCAGCGGATGCGCGTACATGTTCTCGGAGTAGGGATTGCCCGCGTAGCGCTGCCAGGCCAGCGACGACCACCACTTGTTGGTCGGCATCGCGCCCGTGACGTTGGCGGTCTTCTTGGGCGTGACGGCAACGCCGTCGGAGTTGGATGGTACTCTCGCGCCTGCTGGCAGCGTGGTGTTGTAGCTGCCAGCGCCCACTCCGACGGGAGCGGCGGCGGCGGTCGGTGAGCTGTGTGGTGTGATGCTAAACATAATGCTGCTGATCAGAACGAATGTCGTGAGCGCGCGTCCCAGGCGCTGCCACCGATGTGATCGAAACGAATCGTGTGTGATCCTCATCGCGATCTCCTGAGTATCGAAGAATAAAGAACAAAGAATAAAGAACAAAGAATAAAGCACTCGGAACTTTGAAGGCGAAATGCACAACAACATTAAAGCACGGTGATTCGGGCGGCTACAAGATGTCGACCGATAGCATTACCGATAGAAAATCGCAGTGGGCGCTCCGGCGTGTCGGGCTTGTGCGATCGGCGCTGATCGGTAAAAGCTATTTTAATTTATAATGAGGTGGATATACATAAGATCATTGCCGTTCTCCGCGACGAGCAAAGGAGCTTCGATGACCGGCGAGGCGTTTGGGCAATGGGTCAGGCGGTGCCGCAAGGCATGGGATCTCACGCAGGCCGAGCTGGCGCAGCGGGTTGGCTGCGCCGAGATCACGATCCGCAAAATCGAGGCGAACGAAGTTCGGCCTTCGCGTCACTTCATCAATCGGCTGGCCGATCAGCTCAAGATCGCGCCGGACGAGCGCCCCGCCTTTATCGCCGCCGGTCGCGGGCAGCCACAGCGCCAGTTCAACAACCTGCTCGCGCCGCCCAACCCGCTGATCGGACGCGCGCGCGAAGTTGCTGCTGCGTGCCACCGGCTGCGTGATCCCGGCGTGCGGCTGCTGACGCTGACCGGCCCCGGCGGTGCGGGCAAGACCCGGCTCGGCATTCAGATCGCCGCAGAGCTGCTCGACGATTTCCGCGATGGCGTGTGCTTTGTCGCGCTGGCGACCATCGACGATGATAGCCTGGTAGCCTCGACGATCGCACAGGCGCTCGATCTGAGCGAGGCGGGCGGGCAGCCGATCGACGAGCTGCTGAGCAGCTACCTCCGCGATAAGCAGATGTTGCTGGTGCTCGATAATTTCGAGCAGGTAGTTGCAGCCGCGCCTGTGATCGCCGGGCTGCTGGCCCATGCGCGGCAGCTTAAGCTGCTTGTCACCAGCCGCGTGGTGCTGCATCTCTCAGGCGAGCATGAGCTGCCGGTGCCGCCGCTGGCGCTGCCCGACGCGCAAGCGCTGCCGCCGGTCGATGTCCTATCGCAATATGCGGCGGTGGCGCTCTTTGTCGATCGGGCGCGCGCAGTGTCTCCGCGCTTCAGCCTCACGCCCGCGAACGCCACCGCCGTCGCCCAGATCTGTACCCGCCTGGATGGCCTACCGCTGGCGATCGAGCTGGCTGCCGCCTGGATCAAGCTGCTAACGCCGCAGGCGCTGCTTGCCAAGCTGGAGCAGCGGCTCAGCCTGCTGACGGGCGGTGCCCGCGATCTTCCGGCACGTCAGCAAACGCTGCGCGACGCCATCGCCTGGAGCTACAACCTGCTCGAACCCGATGCGCAGGCGCTCTTTCGTCGGCTGGGGGTCTTCGTGGCCGGGTGTACGCTCGAAGCGGTAGAGGCGATCTGCGCCGCCGACACAGATCGCGCGCCGACCACCGAGCGTGAGGCGGTCCTGCGGGGGCTGCTGTCGCTGATCGATCAAAGCCTGCTGCGCCGCGTGGAGGCGACGGACGGCACGGTACGCTTTGCGATGCTGGAAACGCTGCGCGAGTTCGCGCTGGAGTGCATAGCTGCGGCGGGCGAGCTGAATCTGCTCCGGCAGCGGCACGCGCGCTATTTCCTGGCGCTGGCCGAGGCCGCCGGTCCGCACTTGCAGGATACGGAGCAGGAAGCCTGGCTGGATCGGCTTGAGGCCGAGCATGAGAACCTGCGCGCCGCGCTGGATTGGTGCTGCGGCCCGTCTGGCGACGCCGAGGCCGCCTGGTCGCTGGTGGAGTTGCTGTGGGAGTTCTGGCTGGTGCGCGGCTATATCAGCGAGGGCCGGGCCTGGATCGCGACGGTGCAGGCGCTGCCGACGACCAGCCGACCGACGCTGGCGCGGGTCCGCGCGCTGTGTGGCGGCGGTCGGCTGGCGTGGGCACAGAACGACTGGCGGCAGGCGACGCTGCTGCTTGAGGCCAGTCTTGCCATCAGCCGCGAGCTGGGCGATACTGCGGCCAGCGCGTGTACGCTCAACTACCTGGGACAGGTCGCGGAGGCGCAGGGCGCGTACGATCGCGCGGCGACGCTCTTCGACGAAAGTCTGGCGCTGTTTCAGGAGCTTGGCGATCACGAGGGCAGCGCTACGGCGCTGACCAGCCGCGCTCAGATCGCGCAGGCGCAGGGCGATTATCTGTACGCGCTGGCGCTGCTCGAACGCAGCCTGGCGCTGTTTCAGGAGCTTGGCGATCGGCGCGGCTGCGCGGTCGCGATGACCGTGCAGGGCCAGGTGCGGCATGCGCAAGCCGCGTACACGCACGCGGTCGAGCTGTTTGAGGCCGGGCTGACGCTCTTTCAAAGTCTAGGCTACCGTCACGGCATGGCCTGGGCGCTGACCAATCTTGGACAGGCGGTGCTCGCGCAGGGCGCGTACGATCGCGCGGCGACGCTCTTCGACGAAAGCCTGGCGCTGTTTCAGGAGCTTGGCGATCGGCGGGGCTATGCCTGGGCGCTGACCAATCAGGGCCAGGCCGCGCGGGCACAGGGCGATGAACGGAGGGCGGTGACGCTCTTGGAGCGAAGTCTGGCGCTGTTTCAGGAGTTGAACGATCGGCGGGGCTACGCCTGGGCGCTGCTGTATCGGGGCCATGTGGCGCAGGCGCAGGCAGCCTACCATGCCGCCGCGCGCTACTTCGCAGATAGCCTCGGCCTGTTTCGCGCGCTCGACGATGCCTGGTACTGCGTCGAGTGCCTGACCGGTCTGGCGGCGGCGTTTGTGGAGCTGGATCGCCCAGTGGTGGCCGCGCGGCTCTGCGCGGCGGTGGCGGCGCTGCGTGCTACCGGCGACCACCAGGATCTTCCCGCCGAGCACAGCGGCACGCTCGCCGCGCTACGCCTGATGCTGGATGATGCTACGTTTGCGCAAGCTTCCAGCGCAGGCAGCGCTCTGACGCTCGATCAGGCGATCGACGAGGCGCTGGAGCTTGAGCGCATGGTCGGCGGCGCTGCGCCCGTAGGCCATTCAGTCATCGATCAGCACGCCTGGCTGCCCGATTAACATCAGCGCCGCAAGATCGTTCGATCGTCGCTAGATCTTCCCCTGCGGCTGATGATATACTGCCAGCGTGGTATCATGTCCTGTGAAAGGCTGATCGTGGATCATCTGCTTAGGACCCTGCTGCATAGCGCCGTGTTGATCTTTGTAGGTTTTATGATCGATTCCGGTGTGCAGACGGGGCCGCTTTGGATGTTTACCCTCATCACGGGTCTGTGCCTCTACGGCGCGCTCTATGCGCTGATCGGTCGACTCTTTCCAGAGCCGATGATCGCCTGCCCGCAGTGTGGCCTGCCGAATATCACTGAGCGGCGCGTCTGCAAACGGTGTCGTGGGACGATGGAGCAGCTACCGGGCGGCGCGTCTGCATCCGGTACCTAACGATCGCAGAGGCGCGCGACCGTCTCCGAGCGGTGACATATCCTGGCCGCATGCAAACGAATCTCTACGATGGCGGTAAGGTTGGCGATAAGGTTGGTGTGCTACACTTGAATCAAGTCAGATGAACGCTCCCCCTGGTTCATCGACGGGTACCAGCGCCACATGCAGCATCACGTGTCGGGCAACACCCTCCAGCGATACGTGCTGTGGCTGGCGAGCGGAACAAGCGCCGATCATCCTGATCCTTTGTTCGTGCTGGCTGGTGCTACCGAGGCGTAAGCGCACCTACCCCGACGCGCCGAGGCGCCGCCTTCACCCCCCTTACCCCCACTTTTTCCTATGACGTTGGTTTTCTGGCGCATGTGGACCGTCGATCGAGCGCCGTCTGTGGAGCAAAAAAACCACTACCTTGTGGTGCTCGGCCCACCCCCCAGTCGGTCGAGCATCATTCGGTAGTGGATGATCAAAGTATAGCAGCCGACTCGCGATCTGGCAGCCTGTCAAAATGTCCTATTCCGTAGGTAGTACTTTGCTCCGGGTTCCAGGTTCCAAGGAAACAAGAGCGCAAGGGAACAAAGACGTTGGGCGTTTTGTTCCCTCGGTTCTTGGCTCTACGCCAGCCACACCTTGAACGTCTTGATCTCATAGGGCACGATGCCGAAGGTGATCGCTCGATCGTCGTGGCGGGCTGGCTCCTGGTCTTCTTCGAGCAGGTTGCACACGACGGCTCTGCGGATCGGCTGGCCGAAGCTGAGGCTGACCCTGTTGCGCTGGAACTGCTGGCACTCATAGACGCGCACGATCCAGGCGTCCTCGTCTTCCGCCCGCTTGATCGTCTCGACCACCACGTTATCGGCGTCCAGCTCGGCGAAGGCGTAGGTATGCGGCAGCTTGCCCGGCTGCGGCTGCGCGATCGTCTCCAGCAGCAGCGGATAGTTGAGATCATAGCCTTCGCGGACGATCGCGCTTTGGCTCCACGTCCCGGCGTGCGGCAGCAGGCTGTAGGTGAAGACGTGCCTGCCGCGATCTGCCGTCTCATCCGGCCCAATCGGCGACTTGATCAGCGTCAGCCGCAGCACGTTATGCTTCACGTCGTAGCCGTACTTGCAATCGTTGAGCAGCCCGACGCCGTAGCCGCCCTCAGAGAGATCGACCCATTTGTGCGCCACGCTCTCGAAGCGCGCGTAGTCCCAGCTTGTATTCGAGTGCGTCGGGCGCTCGATGCTGCCGAACTGAATATCATAGGTCGCTTTGGTGGCGCGCACGGCCACGGGAAACGCCACCTTCAGCAACACCTGGCGCTCCCGCCAATCGACCTCGGTGCGAAAGTCGATGCGCGGCGAGTGCCCGTAGAGCGTGATCCGCTGCGTGATGAGCGAGTCGTAGAAGCGCCACTGAAGCTCAAGCACGCCGCGCAGCGGCCCCTGCTCGACCACTTCGACGGCGATCAGTTGGTCGATCTCGCGCATCTTCTCATAGAAGTACGGGTCGATGTCCCAGGCGTCGAAGTTCATCGGCTTGTCTTCAAAGACCTGCAAGACGTTGCCGCGCGCCCTGGGCGGCAGCACCTCGCGCTCGTTCTGCTTGTCGAAGAGCGAGACGATCTGGCCGCGCTCGTTCAGCGCGACGCGGTAGAACCGGTTTTCCAGCCGCTCCGGCGCGATCGTGATCGCGTCGGCGCTCTCGGCGTGGTGCTCGCGCGGCACCAGCGGCAACGTCTGGTAGCCCAGCGCGGGAACATCGGTGACTTCCAGCAGCACCTTTTTCAGGCCATGCTCGTCGACGATCTGCGTCGTCGCCTGGGTGCCATCTGGCAGCAGCGCTGTGAGATGCCGCCATTGCTCCGACCACGGCAGCTCGATCAGGCCGGCTCTGGTCCACGAGAGCGAGTTGAAGACGACCACGCTCTCCTGCGCCACGCCGATCCGCTCCACGATCGCGGCGCGTGCCCGGCGCAGCACATCCCCGCCCAGCTCGTTGATCTGCGCGAAGTCCGCGCGGCTATCCTCATAGACCTGGCGGATCGACGATCCCGGCAGAATGTCGTGGAACTGATTGAGCAGCAGCCGCTCCCAGCCCTCCCGCAGCGTCTCGGCAGGATAGAGGCCCTGGCCCGTCAGCACATCGGCCACGGCGCTCAGCCACTCGGCATCGTGGTAGAGCACCTCAGCTTTGCGGTTGGCGCGCTTGATGTGCGCCTGCGAGGTGTAGGTGCCCCGGTGATACTCAAGATACAGCTCGCCGTCCCAGACCGGCACGTCCTGCCCGGCGATGCGCGCCTCAAGCTCGGCAAAGTACGGCTCGGCCTTCGCCAGTTCCACGCGGGGCAATCCCGGCAGATTGCGCATCGTGCGGCCCATCTCGATCATCTCTTTGGTCGGGCCGCCGCCACCGTCGCCCCAGCCGAAGACATGCAGCAGCGTATCGTTGATGTCCTTCTGCTTGTAGTTGTCCCAGATGCCCTTGACCTCGCGCGGCTCCAGCGTGCCGATGTAGGTGTAGTGGTGCGAGTGCTCTTCCGGCGTCGTGACGAAATGCGTCAGCACCTCGCTGCCGTCGATGCCGCGCCAGTGGAAGGTGTCGTAGGGGAAGCGATTGAACTGATTCCAGCTGATCTTGGTCGTCATGAAGTAGTCCAGGCCGCTCTGCTTCATGATCTGCGGCAGCGTCCACGAGTAGCCGAAGACATCGGGCAGCCACAGCACCCTGGTATCGACGCCGAACTCATCGCGGAAGAAGCGCTTGCCGTACAAGATCTGCCGCACCAGCGACTCGCCGCTCGGCAAATTGATGTCGGCCTCGACCCACATGCCGCCGGTCATCTCCCACTGGCCCGCCGCGACGCGCTCTTTGATCTGGGCGTAGATCTCAGGATAATCTTCTTTGACGAACTTGAACAACTGCGGCGATGCGTGCAGGTAGTAGTATTCGGGATACTGCCGCATCAGATGCAGCACCGTCGCGAAGGTCCGCGCCGCTTTCTCGCGGGTGTGGCACAGCCGCCAGAGCCAGGCCAGATCGAGGTGCGAGTGGCCGATGCCGACGACCGTGGGCTTGATCTCGCTGGTCGCCGCCAGGTGCTCGACCTGCCCGCGCAGCACGCGCTCGGCTGCGGCGATCGAGGCGTAGAAAGCGTCGGAGTGCGGCTTGGTAAAATCGATCGTGAGAAACGCGCCG
This sequence comes from Herpetosiphonaceae bacterium, assembly GCA_036374795.1. Classification (NCBI taxonomy): domain Bacteria; kingdom Bacillati; phylum Chloroflexota; class Chloroflexia; order Herpetosiphonales; family Herpetosiphonaceae; species Herpetosiphonaceae bacterium. The sequence continues at coordinate 25,384 of DASUTC010000372.1, read as the reverse complement.
TTGAGCGCGCGCAGCAGCCTGATCCGGCGCAGATCGTTTTCATCCAGCACGTTGACCGCCTTGAGCAGCGTATCGGCCAGATAGTAGAAGCGCTCGGTTGGCTCGTCGATGCGCACAAGCTGCGCCAGCCTGAAGCGCCGCCGGTCAGGCACCGACATCACGCCGCTCCAGGCCTTGAGCGCGATCTGGATCTGCTCGGCTTGCAGCAGCTCAGGCGGCAGCCAGGCCTCGTCGTGCCACACGTCGATCGCCTGGAGCGGCGCGCCATTCACGAACAGCAGCGTCTCGGCGGTGGAGTTGCCGGTATCTCTCGGCCCGACCAGGAAGCGCAGCGCCACTTTGTGATCGCGGAAGTGCGCCGGGATCGGCACCGTGGCGCGAAACCAGGCCACGATGTCGTAGCCGCCCCAGTACTCGCCGACGTTGAAGTCGCGCCAGTCGCGATCGTCGAAGAAGGGGCAGCGCGCGTCGTCGCACTGGCCCTCGAAGAACTTGAAGCTGGGGATCGGCAGGGCCTCGCGGTGGATCGCCTGGCGGATCTCAGGCAGTTGTTTGGCGATCTTTTCTGCGGTGAAAAACATGAACCAGCCCCTTGTAGAGAATAAAGAACAGCGGAACAGAGAACAAACTTTGTTTCAAGGTTCAAGTTTCAAGTTCAAAGTTTCGAGTTCTCCTTGGTTCTCGGTTCTTGGTTCTTCTTTGTTCTTTGTTCTTTGTTTAGCTGTTCTCCCGCTGACCGTTTCCTCCGGCTCCATGATGCTGGGCGAGCGGCGTCGCCGGTAGCGGGACGGCGTGCGGGTCCATCTCCTGCGCGGTCCATTCGAGCAGATTGGTTTCGACGATCGGCAGCGCCGGGTCTTTGGGCACGCGGAACGTCTTGATCTCACACGGGCCGAACGTCGCGCTGATCGTGCGATTCCACTTCGGCAGCCGGATCGTCGCGTCGGTCTGCGCTTTGTGCGTCTCGTAGCAGCGCACGATCAGATCGTCGGACTCCTCGGCCTGTTTCAGCGCGCTGACGACGACGCTGCCCTGCTCGACCGCGAGATACGAGTCGCACTGCGGCAGCGTGCCGTGCTCGTGGTACGTTTCGATCAGCGCGATCGGACGCTGGTTCAGCTCGGCGGCGCGCTTGATCGTGCCCGCCTGCTCCCAGCTTCCGCTGTGCGGCAGCAGCGTGTACGAAAAGCGCTGGATGCCCTGGTCGATGAACGAGTACTGGCCGTCGGGCTGTGGCACGAAGGGATCGTGATGGGCGTAGATCGGGCTGCGCAGCACCGTCAGGCTCAGCTCCTTGTTGCGCACATCGAAGCTGTACTTGCCGTCGTTGAGCAGGCTCAGGCCGTACAGCTCATCCACATCGCGCGACTCGCCCGATACGTCGATCCAGCTCTGCCCCGGCTCTTCCTCGCCGTTGACCGGACGCTCGATGTGCCCATAGGGAATCTCGTAGGTCGCGCGGATAAAGTTGAGGTTCATCGGAAACTTGAGCTTGAGCATTTTGAACTCCTCGCGCCAGTCGACGGTGACATGCACGTCGATCTGCTCAAGCTCGCGATACATCGTAAAATCCTGCACCAGCCGCGACGCGCCGTACTCGCTGGTGACGCGCACGACGGACTTGACCGCGCCGTGCTCGACGAGGCGGACGCTGCGCGCGGTGAAGTCGCCGATCGCCGTGTCGAAGGCCAGCACGTCGTGGCTCCACGTGTCGCTGCGGTCCTCGATCACCACGGGCCGCGCCGCAGGGCCGATAAAAACGTTGAGCTGGCGGTGCTTGTCGTAGAGGCTGCCGATCCAGCCGGTCTGCGGATCGAACTCCAGCCGGAAGCGATCGTTTTCCAGCGAACAGTCCGTAGCGCGCAGCGGCGTGCCCTCGATCGTGTTGGGCCGCGCCGCCACGCGATAGACGCGGTAGCCCAGCGGCGGTAGATCGGCGATAAAGCTCAGCCGGTTGCGTCCGCGCGCCGCAGCCGCCGACTGGACCACCTGCACCGGCACCTGGCGGTCGGTATCGTCCAGCAGCACCTCGGTTTCTTTGAGCCGCCCGAACTCCAGCTCAACGTTGACCGTGCTGGCCCAGGCGTGCGGGTTGAAGACCACAATCGGCTTCATGCCCGCTTCGGGATCGATCTTGATCCGCCAGGCGATCGACTGGATCGCGTCGTTGAGCGCGCGTCCGGCGATCGACATGGCCTCGCCGTACAGGTTGCGCGCGTCGTCGTAGGCCGCCTCGATGCTGGTGCCCGCCAGGATGTCGTGGAACTGGTTGAAGAGCACATTCTTCCAGGCGCGTCCGAAGTCGACGGGGTAGGGCTGACCGGTCAGCCAGTCGGCCAGGCTGGCGTATTTCTCGGCCAGCAGCAGGTGATTCTCGGCCTGACGATTCCAGCGCTTGACGCCGGAGTGCGCCGCGTAGCATCCGCTGGCGTGATGTTGCAGATCGTCGTGGACGACCGGCAGCGGCAGGTCTTGCATGGCAACCGCGCTGAAGAACTGGTCGGGCGTGCTGAAGACCAGCCTGGCAAAGCCCAGGCTCTCGTTCAGACGCCGAATACTCTGCAAGTTCTCTGTGGTCGGGCCGCCGCCGTGGTTGCCGACGCCGTAGAAGCACATGATGTCGCGCAGCGGGTCTTTTAGCTCGGCGATGCAGCGGCGCACATATTTATCGAGGTCTTTGCCCCAGGTGCCGTACTCGTAGGGAATGCGAAAGGTCAGCACGCGCGAGCCGTCGTCGGACTCCCACCAGAAGAGTCGTCCGGGCAGGCCTTTCTCGTTGGGCGACGGGCGCAAAAAGACGTAGGCGTCCATGCCGCTTTGTTTGAGGATCTGCGGCAGCATGCCGTGATGCCCGAAGCTGTCGACGTTGTAGCCCACGCTGGCGGTCACGCCGAACTTGGCCTTGAAGTAGCGCTGCCCGTAGAGCGCCTGGCGCGCAAACGACTCGCCGCAGGGCAGGTTACAGTCGGCCTGCACCCACCAGCCGCCGACGATCTGCCAGCGGCCCTCGGCGATACGCTGCCGGATCTCCGCGAACATCTGCGGATCGTTGTGCTCGACCCACTCGTAGATCGCCGCTGAGCTTGACGTAAACACAAAATCGTCGCTCTCGCGCATGCGGTCCAGCGCCGAGCGGAAGGTCGCTTTCGTCTCCTGAAAGCCTTCCTGCCACTGCCAGAGCCAGACCGGATCGAGATGCGCGTTGCCGATCATATGGAGCGTTGTATCTTTCATCTTATAATCCACGATACATAAACTTGACGTTGAAGGGCTTGAACCAGGGATCGAAGAGCACGCCCAACTGCTGCCGGGCCTCGCGCACCTTGGTCTTGGCGTCGAAGATCAGCGTCGGCGGGCAGTGGCCGATCGTGGCGACATCGAAGTCCAGCTTGAGCAGCCGGTCGAGCGAGGCGGTCCAGTCGTCGATGTTCGAGCGCAGCCGGGTGTGAAACGCGCCCCAGAGGGTATCGCCCGCGATCAAGACTTTGAGGCCGTTGATCTCCAGCCAGAACGAGACGCAGCCCGGCGAGTGGCCCGGCGTGTGATAGACATGCATGCGGTAGCCGCACACGTCCAGCACATCGCCGTCGTGGAGCAGCCGATCGACGCGCGTCGGCGGAAACGGACGATCGTACAAAAACGCCGAGGTCGCATCCCAGTCGCCGCTCTCGACGGGCTGGCGATCGGCAGGGTGCAACAAGAGCTGTGCGTCGCTCTCCTCGCGCAGCAGATTCATCGCCGAGATATGATCCCAGTGGCCGTGCGTGGCGATCACGCGGCGAATGTCGCGCGGCTGGTAGCCCAGCTCCGCAAGATTGCTCCTGAGCGCCGCGTAGCCCTCGGTGCTCCCACAGTCGATCAGGGTGGGCTCGTCTCCGGCCAGCAGATAGGCGCTGGCGTCCCACGGATGGGTTAGCTTGTCGCCGGAGACGACGTAGAGATTGCCGATCAGTCGTACTACCATAAGTCTATTCCTGATGTCTGCTTGTGCTCGATCCCATCGTCCGTACCGCTCAATTGGCCGGAATACCGCTCAGAGCATAGCGCTCCTGCGGCGGTATCTCAGGCGCTCGATCGAGAAGATCCAGCGCCGCGAACCCGAAGGTCGTGTCGAAAATCGACTGTCCGTGGCGCATGCGATAATCCTCGGCATACTCTAGCGTGTAGAGCGCCAGCGGGAAAATGTCCTGCCCGCCGCTGCGCTTGCTGTGACGCGCGATCAGGTTGAGCGATTCTTTCAGTGCCGAGAGCCGCTGCTCGTAGGCGCCGCCCTGCTCCAGCAGCTCCAGCGTGGCGAGCGCATGCTTCCCGAGCCAGATCCAATCTTCGAGCGCCTCGATCCAGGGCAGGATGTTCTCGCGGAGCCGCAGGTTGGGCATACGGTGCTTCAAGAAGTAACAGGCTTCGTCCAGGCTGCTGAGATACTGCGTGAGCTGATGCACCGCCTGGCTGACGGAGCAGGCCACGCCCTTTTGCAGCGCGGCGACCGTCGCCTCGGTCAGGCGCTTGAGCTGCGACGGCGCATCGCTTGCCAGGCACGAGTCGAGTGAGTGCTCGGCGAAGGCCCGCAGCGCCGCGCAGCTCTCCTGCCCGCCGACCTCCGACAGCGCACGCTCCCAGGAGCGCCAGGGATCGTACTGCTGCGGCGCGTCCAGGTAGTCGGCGATGGTCAGCAGCGGGATTTTGGAAGCCTCGGCCTGTAACATCAGGTTGAAGACCATCCCGCGCACCGCCGTGTGCAGCGCCGCATCCCGTCCGCGCAGCGGCCCGATGTGCAGGTTCGCGCGCATCGCCAGGTCGTTGACCGGGTAGTTATCCCAGATCAGCGGCGGTCGCCGCACCGCCTGCGCAAAGTCCTGAGCGTGAGATGCCGTAATCGTGGCCGAGCACACGTCGGGGCCGGTGTAGAACACATCGACGCCGGGGTTGAGCAGCGCGCCGAGATCGTGCAGATAGCCGCTGAAGGGCGCGACGCCGTGGTAGTGGGTGGGACACATGCTCAGCGTGCAGGCCGGATCGAGCGCGTGCAGCCAGTCGAAGAGCCGGTTGCAGACCTGGGCGTGCAGCCTGCCGTAGTTGTCGCAGATGCGGCAGTTGACCGCGTGATGCGTCGCGCAGGCGATGTCGTCCATCAGGTAGCTGAAGGCGCGCACGCCACAATCGTACAGGTCGCGCAGCTTGGCCGCGAGCTTCTCGAAGTCCTGATCGGGATCGTAGCTGAGCGGCGAGATCGCGTAGCAAAAGGTAACGCCCACCTGCTGCGCGAGCGCGGCGGTCTGCGCGAACTGAGCCATGATCTCTGGAGGATAAGGTTCCGACCAGCGGTGACGATGCTGCCGATCGTTTTTGGGACCGTAGATGTAGAGGTTGTAGCCGTGCTGCCCGATAAACGCGATCAAGTCGTTGCGCTCAGGAAAGGTGTAGAACGGCCCGTAAAAGCCTTCGATCACACCTCGGATCTGGAATGGGGAGTGTTGCATGTCCTGTCGTCCTACTTAAATCGGTATCCTCACGGTTCTGGCTACGGCGCGGTTTCGAGTTCAACGTTTCAAGTTCAACGTTTCAAGCTGGCGTTTTGGGTTCCTTGGGTTGCCGCGTGCGCTCTGGGTGTTCGTTATTCTTTGTTCGTTGTGCCGTTGCTCTTTGTTCGTTGTTCTCGATAGACCGCCCAGGTTTCGCGAATCTGCTGGTAGTCGGCGGCTTCAAGCAACTCCTGGGTCAGATCGATGTGGCTCGCAAAGTACAGCGAGGGCACACCTAGCTCCGGCTGAACGTCCAGGTACTCGCGCCACGTCGCCAGGTCGCGCACCGGCCAGTTGTCGGTGTCGATGATCGCATCGGGACACGCCAGCGCGGCCACCCTGGCCCGTAGCGCCATTGTCTTCCCAAGGTCGCGCCCGACGATGCCCTCGTCCAGACGATTGAGATCGAACGCATCGTTGAGCCGGATCATGTCAAGCGCATCGGCAAGGTAGGGATGCGGCGTGTGCGTCATAATCAGCGCGTTGGGCTTGACGGCTTTGGCCGCGCGGTAGATGATCGTCAGGTAGCGCTTCAGCAGCTCCAGGCCCCACAGCCCGCCGTAGGAGCGCATGCCGGGTCCGCTCGGAATGCGCGCGGTAAAGTCGATCTTAAAGCCGTCCGCATCGTAGCCGTCCGCCGCCAGCATACGCCGCACCGACTCGCGCAGGCGCTGTTCGTAGGCTGGATGCGACGGATCGACGGCCAGCGGTACGCCTGCCGCGTTGGTGATACACTCGGCGGGCGGCACGCCCTCGGCGTCCCAGGCTTTGAGCCAGAGCAACACCTTGCGTCCGAGCGCGTGCTGACCGTCGATAAAGCCGCGCAGATCGGGCCACTTCCGCGCGTCGACCTGATTCTCGCCGTAGCTGGCCTGCCACTTGTCGTCGATGACCACGATGCCGGGATCGATGTCCTGTGCCGCCAGCGTAGACAAGAACGATTCGTAGAGCGGCTGCCGGGCGTACTCCGGCGCGTGCCCGCGCTCGGTCGCGGCGGCGGCGCACTGCGAGCCCCAGCCGCAGAAGATCGGCTCGTACCACCAGGCGGGCTGGTCGCGGGCTGCGACGGTTGGGGTGCCGAGCGTCTGCCGGGCCGCTCTCACATGCGCCGCCAGCGCCTGGAACTCGTCCGCTCCAACATCAAAGCCGATCGCGGGCAGCCGGTACGCGCCGTCAACTGTGGTATGGCCTTCGTAGGCGAGCGAGAGATGAAAGCCGGTGGAGCCGTGGTACCAGTACTCGGTAAACTGATGCATGCCTGGCTGCGCCTCGACGCCCAGCGCGAGCCACTGGTCTGGACCCTGGAAGGCGAAGCAGAAGGGCGGCGGCGTGAAAAACCAATCGCCTTTGCCGGGCAGGGGCACGCCCGTCAGATCGATGCGCGAGCCGCCATTGGTGGCGAAGTAGCTGCGCTCTTCGGTATTCGGCTCAGGATTAAAGCCCTGTCTGAAGTGCTGGCCTGAGCTGAAAAAGCCCGATCCCCAGCGCTGCTGCCCGGAGGAGTAGCCGCCGAAGTAGCAGACCTCCGCCAGCCGCGCGCTGCCCGCGATCTCGATGTCGTAGCTGAAGCGCTGGGTTTCGCAGCGCAGGCGATAGATCTTCTCGCGCCAGACCGAGCTTTGCGCGCGCAGCGTGCAGATCGCCCCGCCGGGCGTTGCTTCGATCTCCCAGGCTCCGATCGCAACGGTATCGTCGCGATCGTGGAGCGGATGCACGCTCGATAGCACAAACAGCTCAGCCAGCCTGCGGCCCTGGGCGTCGTGGACATACACGAATGGCCGGTCGGGTGGGAAAGTCAGGGAGTAGGTTGCAGCCGAGATCGAAACGATCCCGCTGGCGTTGACGACCTGGATCGGTGCCATCTATTTCTTTCTCAGCGACGGTGATGAGTTCAATCAGCCGCGCTCGGCGTCGAAGCGGCTGGATCGAGCAGACATAGTTCGTGCGCTATCCGGTACCCTGGAATCGGTAAAGCGCCCGATGGATCGACGCGCTTAAATCTCCGTTGCATCGAGTGCGTTGCGAAGCTGGTTGAAAAGGAAGGATAGCGGCGGAGCAGTGCGTAGGATGCGGTAGGCAATTCTTACGTATGCTTCGATCGAACAAGGAACATGAATCGATTCACTCGACGCTGTATAGGCGTTGTATGGCCTAACTATATCGCAACTACATACAAGATGCAAGGACATTTTACGGTTTATAAACATAATCCGCTGGTGAGCCGGAAAACCGCCCGCGCCACCGTGTCAGCGACGATCAGACCGGCTCCCAGATCGGCTCGCCCTCCAAGATCTCGGTGATCTGCCGGATAAAGCGCCTGCACTCGATCGGCTTGCCGATGAAGCCGTCGAAGCCTTCACGCCGCGCCCGCGCCACCGTCTGCGGCGCGCAATCCACGGTCAGCGCGACAATGCGCGGCATGAAATCGACCTTGCAGAAGTAGGCACGAAGTTGCTTATGGACGGCGAAGCCATCTTCATAGGGCAGCGCCAGATCGACCAGGATCAGATCCGGCTGACAATCGGGATGCTCCGCAAGGAAGGCTAGCACCTGCTGTCCCGACGCGCGAGCGGTACACGTCGGCACGCCGAGATCCGTCCGCAAAATATCTTGAAAAACAAAGAGATTATCTAAATTATCTTCAACCAGTAGAATCGTCGCATGCTGCGGTACAGTTGGATGATAAGTCATAGAGGCGCTCCCTAATGTAATGGTTTAGCTACGCTTCGTAGATCGTTCGTCAACTTTTGTGGCAGGTCTGGTGGCGATGAGCCTTACAGACAGGACGTGCTGATCAACTGATTAAATGAGGGCGGTGTATATCGTATGTGCGATGGACTGATTGTGCAACTGCACAACGATCCTATTGGTCGATGAAGGCTTTGTTGTGCATTCGCCTAACGATTCGTCACGGTTCATACGTACAATTAGGGGGAACACTCATCACTATACCTTGTGGTGATGTGGTTTGCTGAGCGAGCGCTAGGCCGGAGGTCCGGTACGCTCCTGCACTTTTGCCTGGCTTTCGAGCAGGAGCCCGGTTATGTAGCTAGTCGTGATCCAGGCGAAGGTGGCGCGACGTGCGCTGTATCTGCGCGTCGCGCCACAAAAAAGCAACAGTACCGCTCCGCCGAAAGCGTGCCCGGACCAGCGCGTGCCTGCTGTAGATTGAATGGTGTGTATGAAGCGAACAACGATTTTTTTGGGCGATGCGGATCGCGCGGCGATTCAGACGATCAAAGATCGCTACGGTGTATCGAGCGATAGCGACGCAATTCGGCTAGCGCTGCGGGTGATCGCAGGTATCCAAGATCCTCAGCTGCTGCTGCTGCCTTTCGTCGAGACGGCCTCGCCTGAGGTCTGCGAGCGTGCCTTCGGCGACGGCCCGCAGAACTAGCCGCCGCTCATCGTTCCATGTTCCAAGCTCCAAGTTTCGAGTTTCGCGTTCCAAGACGAGGAATCAGGGGCCGGGGGTCTGGCGTCAGGAGATTCCCCGCCTGCTTCCCCGTGCTTTGTTCCCTTGATCTCTTGTTCTCTTGTTCCTTGGTTCTCTTGTTCTTTTATTCTTCAGCAGCGGAGCTCGGCCTCTACATCTGCGGCGGGATGAGCGAGGATTGCCGAACGGCTGGGGAGCTAGGGGCGCGGCTGCGCGTTGCGCATGCGGATGATCGAGAACTGGAGCGTGGAGCCGATCACGGCATCGTAGAGCTTCCACAGCGAGGGCATGACGCGCAGCTCGACATCATGCTGCGTAAGCTCGCTCAGCAGATCGTCGATCGGTGTCACCGAGCGCGGGATCACCGGGACGCGCGAGATGTAGTAGCCCGCGCCGACATCGACGACGGTAAAGCTGTCGGGGGCGAACTCGTAGCGGTACAGGCGCTCGCGCAGCACTGCGGGCAGCCAGCGCGATTCGATCACGACGATGTGGGATGCGCTGCTGTAGCACATCAGCCGGGCTATATCATCCGGCGCGCTCTCGGGCAGCGCGTAGAACGTGACCCGTGGACAGTCGCGCGGGAGCAGATAGTTGTGGAGATGCTCACGATCGATCGACCAGACCATGCTGCCGCTCTGGCCAGCGTCGGGCACTGGCGCGGGCCGTGGATCGAAGCGGGCAATGTCGGGTCGGTCGCTGATGTGAAAGAGTGCGTCAGGCATAGTTGATCTATTTTACCGTACGACCAAACCCAGGAGGCCGATCGGTGTGTGATCGGCCTCCTGCTTCGTCATTCATGCGATTCTGCATCAGAATAGGGAAATAATTGGGTGCTCCCCCAACCCCGGCCTGACGGCCCACTACGTTGGATCGTCCCAGAAGCTGACGAGCGAGCCGTTGGCATCGTAGAGCGCGCCGTCGTCGTGGTCGTCGTTGCTCCAGATGTTGCCGCCCGCCTGCGAGGGAATGATGCGCGTCTCGCCGACGCCCAGCACGCCGCTTAGTGTTGCGTGGAGCTGGTTGCCGCGCATGCTACAGATACGCCAGCCGTTGAGATCGACGGACGCGCTGCTGACGTTGCGGATCGTCACCGTCTCTGCCTGCTTGTCGACGGTGACAATGCGTACCGGAAAGTTCGGCGCGGCGTCGTCGTTCGGATCTTCCTGGCAGTTGTTGTACGACGGCGGCAACGGCGATGGCGATGGTGAGGGCGAGGCTGACGGTGATGGTGAGGCTGACGGCGAGGGCGAGGCTGACGGCGAGGGTGATGGCGACGGCCCAGGGCCGCTGTTGGCCCGCACCTCGTTGCCCAGCAGGCCAAGCAGCACTTTGTAAGGATCGGGATTGTTGGGATGGTACTCGAAGCGGGCGCGCTCGAACCACTGCGTGAGCACGGTATCGCCGCTGGTGTTCGTCTCCATCTGCGGCTCCGAGATCGGCAGGCCAAAGAGCGCCAGGCTCTCGCGCTCGCTCACCCCACGATCGCCCAGCTCCAGGCCGTGCGTGCTCCAGTAGCGCCAGAACGGCTCATAGGCGATAGCGTGGCCGGTCTGGGCGAAGTAGTGGGGCGTGTTCGGCGCAACCTTGGCAAACGTCTGCCAGTCGCGGCCCTGCTGCCGCAGCCGATCATCGCCCAAACGCCCAAGCAAGACATCGTAGGGCGCGCGGTTTTCGGGATGCAGCTCGAAGCGGTTGCGCTCGAACCACTGGGTCAGATACGTCTGGCCCGTATCGCGGTTGGGCTCGTTCGCCGCGCCCGTGATCGGAAAGCCAAACACCGGCAGGCCGCCGCTTTGCGTCCAGTACTGGCGGAAGCGTCCGCTCACGCACTGCCGCGTTTCGGGAAAGCACTGCTCGGATGTTTGGGCAAGTACCTGTGAGAGTGGGGTGTGGATAACGGCGGCTACCAGCAGAGATACGACGATCAGCAAAAGTCCACGACGTTGCATGAGTCTCCCTTTCTTGTAGCGTTCACCTGGAGCGACGGCTGCTCATGCGGCTACCGCCATCAAGAACGGTGCCAGCTCTGAGCCTGCGCAGCGGACATAGAGCCAGGAGGCCCAGAGGGCACCAAGAACCGAGAACCGGACGGCTCAGCGTCTTGGTGCTTGATGCTTAGTGCTTGGTTCTCTATGTGTTCCCGTGTTCTTTCGCCGCGCTACAAACTGGGCATCGCGTAGCCATGCTTGTCGATGATGAACTGATCTTTTGACCTGACTAATTCGAGCGTCTCGCGATCGTAGTAGTACTCGACACCGCGCTTTCTCGACGATGTATTGGTCTTTTTCGCGCTGCGGATCGCATGGATCTGTGCCTCGGTGAGATTGACGCCGCACTGCCTGAGAACGTCGATCAAGTCATCCTCAAGCTGCTCGTTGCGAATGATCGCGTCTAAAACATTGTTCTGCCGATCGAACGCTCGCAGGTCGTCGAGATTCCGGATCAGGTCGGGTTGCTGCGCAAGCTCCCTAATATCCCGTGAGTATAGGTAGATGTAGCGAAAGGTGAGCAGGCCAGCAAAGGAGCTGATCGCGGTTCTGCCATAGCCTTCGCCGATGTCGTGCTTGCGATCCGCATCGAACATCAGATACAGCCACTCGCGAAAGACCTGGGGATCATCCACGCTTGTATAGGCGTTGCGCCAGGCACGCTGCGGCTTCTGCCGCTCCTGGGGTAGTCGGCGTATGGCAAGGGCCGGATTGGTGAGCAGAGTGAACAACCACTGCTTGCGTGAGGTCAGGCGGTGGTAGAGCGCTCCCCTTCGATCGCAGCCGTAGGCCCAGAGCGAGATATACCAGTCCCAGGGGTTGCGGATCGAGCCGACGATCTGACGCTTGCCGTCGGCGAGATGCGGCGGCAGACGATTGTGCTTGCCGACCTGCTTGCCCGGCAGCACTCGTGCAAGCTGTTTGGCGATGTGCGTACAACCCGTTTTCTGGAGTTCCAGAAAGACCAGCGGATCTGAAACAAACATTGGGGATCTCCATGTGAGAGAACAAAGAACAAAGAACAAAAGGAAGAACACGCGAACCGGGTGCCATGCCCAAAGGGTGCCCGGCATGGTACCCCGGCACACCAAGAACCAAGAACCGGAAACTTGAAACTTGAAACTTGAAACCTGAAACTCAGGTGCCGGTGATCAGGCCGTACAGGATGCTGCTCGCCATGCCCAGGCCAAGCACGATCCACAAAAGCAGCCCGCGCGATACTCGCGTTTCCAGGGTGGACGTACCTGGACGCTGCGGGTGGTAACGGACGGTGACGGTAGCGCCGCGCGAATAGCGCCGAACCGTCTCGCGGGCGTCGGAGGCGCGGGCGTTGATGAAGCCGCCAAAATAGACGGTTGTCCCGGTGTACTCTTTGCCATCGACAAGGTACGTGTAGTGGATCGAGGCCGTGGCCTGTTGCCGCACGCCCGGCTGGACCTGCGAGCGGGTGATGGTGCCGGGGGTGGTGGCCCAGCTGCGGCTCTGGAGCGCCAGAAGCCAGAGCCAGATCAGGTAGGCAGTGGGGATGCCGAAGATCAGCAGGCCGATGATCCCCGGAATGAGTTGATCGAGCGGCATGATTCCTCCGTGGGCTGCGGGTGGATGACGTTGGGCCGGAAGCGACGACGAGCGCGATTGCGCTCGTGCCCAGCTATTGCATTTCGATCTGCCGTATAGTAACATGACTGTGAGGGAGTATTCCTCTTTCCTCATCACCCCAGGAGGCAAGCCATGACCGAGAAGCAAGGATTTGAACAATCCAGGTTCATCAGCGGCCAACGATGGCAGTTTGTCGTCCGGGAGAACATCAAAGCTGAGAGCGTTCACAAGATGCTCGACCAACTCTTCAATGAGGTTGGCTGCCCCGCCTGTGGCCTCGTCGGCATCGACGATCTGATGATCCGCGTCCGCGACGATCGCCTGTTCGAGCGCTTCGAGGGCATCGAGGGCTTGCAGGACGTATCGGTGATGGGTCGGTAGTCCCCCTTCCACGCTCACGCAGAGAGCTTGACAATCCGAGTGGTGGACCTCAGCCAGACATTCTCCCTTCCACGCTCACGTAGAAAGCTTTAACCCTATGCCGTACGCTGCATCGTTCAGCGCGGAGGTGAGTACTCGCCCAGGGCTGGCATTTACCTATGAGGGTAATGATCCGGCACTCCTGGAGCGAGTGCTCCCTTTGGTCGACTATATCGAGGTCACGCCCGATACGATCGCCGAGATGCGCGACGATGGCGTCGCGCTGCATGCCCCGACGATCGCGGAGCTGCAAAACATCGGCAGTGACGCAAAGATCATCGTGCATGGCGTCGGCCTCTCGATCGGCTCGTACGATGGCTACTCGCGCCAGTACATCCGTCTCCTCGACGAGATCATGAGCAAGCTCGATGTCGCCTGGCATAGCGAGCACCTGGCCTACACGATGGTCGATGGGCAGAACCTGGGGACGATGCTGGCCCTGCCCAAGACCGACGAGGTGCTCGACATGATCTGCCAGCGAGTCGGCGAGCTTCAGGCGCGCTACACCGTGCCGTTCCTGCTCGAAAACGTTGTGCATGTGCTGCCGGAGCTGCCCGGCGATTACTCAGACGCCGCGTTTCTCAACGCGCTGGTCGCGCGCACCGGCTGCGGGCTGATCCTGGATGTGTACAATCTCGAATGCGACGCGCGCAACTACGGCTTCGATATTCCGGCGTTTCTGGCCGAGCTTAACCTGGCCGCCGTGCGCGAGCTGCATGTCGCAGGCGGGATCGAGCACAAAGGCTTTCAGCTAGACGTGCATTCGCGCCTGCCGCAGCCGTCGACCGTCGCGCTGGCTCAGCAGGTGACGCGCATGGCGCACGGCTCGGTCAAGGCTGTGACTTACGAGGTGCTGCGCGAGGCCGTGCCGGTGCTCGGCCACGACGCTATCACCGACGAGCTGGCGCGGCTGGGCAAGCGATTGGATCAGATCGTATGGAACTAGCGCTGCTGCAACGGCAATTGCTCGGCCTGATCAAAGCGACCTATCAGCCAACCGAGGCCGACGAGCCCTACATTCAGATGGTCGCGCAATCGCCGCAGCTTGAGCTGGTGAGCGAGATCGCGCGCTGGTGGCAGACCTTTGGCATCATACGCGCCTGTCCGCTCACGTCGACGCTGCTGCAACAGCGCGGCAGCTTCGAGCCGACAGCGCATGCATTTCTCGGCAGCCGCGATGTCTCGCCGTTTGTCGACCGGCTTGGCCTGACCTTTCTTGAGGCCATGAGCCAGCACGACGATGCGCTGATCGCGGCGGTGGCGCGGTTCGAGCTCGCGCTGCTGCGGGTCAAGGGCGGCAGCCCGGCGACGTACACCGTCGAGTGGCGGCACGAGCCGTACGCGGTGCTCTACAGCCTGCTGCAAAAGCAGCCGCTCGACGAGAGCGGTATCCAGGGCCACTACCAGACCCTCGTCTCAGGCCAGATACCGGGCCTGTTCCTGGTTGCGGCGCGGGAAGAGTAGCACTGCTCCCGCGCTACGGCGCGACGTAGATCGGATTCGACAGCGCCCAGCGCCACTCGCGGAGATCGATGCCCGGCGGCGCGTTCGGCGGCAGGATTTCGGGCGGCGCGTCGCCCACCAGCTCGGCGCGAATGTAGCGCTCGGCGGCTAGCGTATGGCGCACGGTTGTTGTGGCATCGGTGATCGGCGTCTCGTGTGCGATCACGCCGTCGGCGACCAGCCGGAGCGTCCACCCAGCCCCTCGCTCGACCTGCACCTCAACCTCCACAGGAGCACCCGCAGTGCCCTGAAGCACGCCGCCCATCTCGGCGCTGCTGCCGCCTGCCGTCGCGCGCAGATCGAGACGCGGCCCGTCGGGCATGGCGCTGATCGACGTGCGACCGCTGCGGATCGCGTCGAGGATCGCGGGGATACTGCGCTCGCCGACTTTGACCCAGGTGGTGGGCTGGCCCAGGCGCAGAAAGCCGATCTCCTCGCCCGCCGGACAGTGGTAATCGCTGCCGCCGACCGCCGGGATTTGCCTCCCGCTCTGAAGCAGACGCTCCCAGAAGGCCAGGCTCTCGGTATTGCGCCACGGCCACGGCCCCTGCCAGACTTCGATCGCGTCCACGGGCAGCCCCGGATCGTACTCCCAGGCCGGGCCGTCCCGCTTGGGATGGTTGATCGAGCACACGCCGCCGTGCGCGTGGGCCAGCGCGATCACCTCCGTCATCTCCGCAGCGCTGCGGCAGCGGAAGTCGCACCAGCGGCGCGCGCCCCACACGTTCATATGGCCGTAGTAGGTCGTCACCTCCTGGCCGGGGATCAGCAGCAGATCGTCGTCGGCGAGCGCGTCCAGGTGGACATGATGGCTGATCGTATTGTGATCGGTGATCGCCAGGAAGTCCAGGCCGAGCGCCCGTGCTTTGGCGGTAAGCTGCGCCAGCGTTCCGCGCGCGTCGCTGTGCTCGGTGTGGCTTTGCAGATCGCCGCGCAGCCAGAAGCGCTCTGCGTTCGCGCCGCCAGCGCCGTGTGGAGCCGAGGGCAGACGATCCTGCTCGATCGTCGGCTGCTGCTGAGCACCATCGGCGAGCGTGGCCTCGATCGTGAGCGCGTAGTCCACGCCGCACGCCGGGATGCGGTACAGCCCCAGGATGACCTGATACCGGCCTGCCGGAAGCGGGCCGGGCAAGTAGCCGGGCGTGGCGTCGGCGGGCGTGATCGTAAACTCGCTGCGCGCGCCGCCGCTCCAGCCGCGAAAGCCGGAGCCGCCAGGGAATGCCGCGCCGCGTGGATCGAACAGCCCGATGTCGATCACGGTATCCGCCGCATCGGCTGGCTGTGCCGGGGCATAGTGGTAGCTGACATGCAGCCGCGCGGCAGGTGCGGGTAGATCGAATGGGACGTACCGGTAATCGTTATTCTGCTTATCCTCCGGCGTGACATAGCCGGTCAGGTTCAGGACGATGGTGCTCATGCAAGTGTACGCTGTTTCGAGTTTCAAGTTTCGAGTTATTGGTTTCTAGTTTCAGGTGCCCTCTGGGCGTCTTGGTGCTCGCTTTGTTCGCTTGTTCTTTTGTTCCTCCGTCTGTTCTTTGTTCTTGGTTCTTCGGCGTGCTAGCCTTTAACGCCACGGCCCAGCGCGCCCAGGCTTTGCTCGAAGTAGGGCTGAAGGATCAGGTAGAGCAGCAGCACCGGCAGCGCGATCATCACGCCCGCCGCCATGAATTTCTGCCACTCGACGGTGTAGGTCAGCACGAACGAGCGCAGCGCGATCTGCGCGGTGTACATCGACGGCTGGCGCGCGACGATCAGCGGCCACAGGTACTCGTTCCAGCGGCTCAGGAAGGTGAAGATCGCGACGATCGCCAGGCCGGGCCGGGCCAGCGGCAGCGCCACATGCCGAAAGACCTGCCAGGGCGAAGCGCCGTCGATCGTCGCGGCCTCGTCGAGATCGCGCGGAATGCCAAGGAAGTACTGCCGCATAAAAAAGACGCTAAAGGCAGTGATCGCGCCCGGCACGATCAAGCCCTGGTAGGTGTTGAACCAGCCCTGCGCGCCGCCGCCCGGCATGTTCTTGACGATAAACATCAACGGCACGACCAGCACGGCGGAGGGCATCATCATCGTCGCCAGCACGATCCAGAAGAGCGCCTGCCGCCCAGGAAAGTCCATACGCGCAAAGGCGAACGCCGCCAGCGAGCCGAAGAGCACATTGGTGACGACCGAGACGGTGGCGACGATGAAGCTGTTGAAGACGCCGCGCGGCACGATGCTCTCCGTCCAGGCCTCGACATAATTCTGCGGCGTCACCTGCTGCGGCAGCAGCGTCGGCGGATAGACGAAGTTCTCCCACTGCGCCTTGAGCGATGTCGAGATCATCACCACGAACGGCCCAACCGTGATCAGCAGCACCAGCACCAGCAGGATGTAGAGCAGCAGCATCGTGCCCCAGGCCGTCGGCGGGCGCGACCGGGAGCGGCGCTGCGGGCGGGCGGCGGACGGGAAAGCCATAATCAATCCTCCGGCGACAGGCGCATCTGGAAGTAGGTGACGACGAGCAGCAGGCCGAGCACCGCGACCGACATGGCCGACGCATAGCCGATCTTGAGCGACTCCGACGCGGTGAAGGCGATATAGCGAATCGTGACCTCGGTTGCGTACTGCGGCCCGCCATCGGTCATCAGGTCGACGACCGCTACCACCTGGAATGAGGCGATTGTAGACATAATCACGGTGTAGATCACGATCGGCATGATCCCTGGGATCGTCACGAAGCGGAACTGCGCCCAACTGTTCGCGCCGTCGATCTGCGCGGCCTCGTACAACTCCTGCGAGACGTTCTTGAGCGCGGCAAGGAAGATCGGCGTGTTGTAGCTCAGGCCGCGCCACGCGCCGTAGACGATGATCGACAGCAGCGCCATGCGTCCCGACCGCAGCCAGCCGACCGTGGGCAGGCCCAGCGCGGTCAGCAGGCCGTTGAGCGTGCCCTGGTCCTGGTACATCCACAGAAAGACGACCGCCATCACCGCCTCGGAGGCGATCGTCGGCAGGAAGTAGAGGATCTTGAAGCCGGTGATGCCCGGCAGACGACGGTTGAGCAGCAGGGCCACGCCCAGCGCGCCGCCCAGGCCCAGCGCGATCGAGCCGACAGCGTAGATCGTCGTGGTGACGAGCGTTTTGCGGAAGAGCCCGTCGGCTGCTAGCTGGCGGTAGTTGTCCAGCCCGGCCCAGCGCGGCGCTTCGATCAGGTTGTAGGTGGTGAAGCTGAGGTAGATCGCGACGACGATCGGCAGCAGCACGAACACGGTCAGCACGAGCAGCGCGGGCGCGATAAACGCATAGCCGTAGAGCCAGCGCTGATGGCGGGCGCTGCTCAGACGAAAAGCGGCGCCGCGTGGCTGCACACGTTCGACGGATGTGGACATGCTGATCTTTGCCTTATGTTTCAATGGTGATCGGCGGGGCGTATGCAATACGCCCCTGACGAACCGGCCTTACGTTTCGAGGTGAGCGCTGGCGTGGGCGCTACTGCTTCTCGGCATCATCGATCGCGGCCTGGGCTTTGGTCTGCGCCTCTTTGAGGAGCTGGGCCGCGTCGCCGCCGTCCATCCCCGCGCGCACGGCATCGCCCCAGGCCTTTGCCGCGTCGGCGTAGGGATCGAGCGCGAAGGGCGCCGCCGTCTTGAGCTGCTCGTAGAACGGCTGCGCGAGCGCGTCCGATTGCAGGTAGGTGGTGTTGTACAGCTCGGCGATCACCGGATAGCGCGCCTGATCCTTCACCATGCTCATCTGGTAGCTGTTGGTGGTAAACCACTTCAGCAGCTCAAAGGCGACCTCGGTATTCTTGCAGCCCTTGGGAATCCAGAGCGAGCCGCCGCCGAGCACTGAGCCGTCGGTCTGGCCGGTCATGCCGTTGGGCAGCGGCGCGGTGCCGACTTTGTCGATCAAGCCGGGCTTGGCCTCCTTGCGGATACGGGCCAGATCCCACGGGCCGCTGAAGAAGAACGCGGCCTTCTCCGCGCCGAAGATCGCTACGGGCGCGTCGGTCTGGCGCGGCGTCTGCGGCGGGATCGGGCTGACCTTATCTTTGTGGCCCAGCTCGGAGATCGTCGCCAGGACCTCGACGACCTTGGGATCGTCAAGGTTGGCCTTGATCTGCTTGCCCTCGGTCTTGATCAGATTGGTGCCGTTGGAGACGACCATGCCGCTCATGCCCCAGCCGCTGGCCGAGATCACGGTGCCGTAGACATCGCCCTTAGTCATCTTCAGCGCGGCCTCACGCGCATCCTTGAAGGTCCAGTTCGCGGTCGGCTCGGCCACGCCCGCGCTCTTGAACATCTCTTTGTTGTAGATCGTGAAGAGCGTGTTGATGTCGAGCGGCACGCCATAGACGCGCTCTTTCCACATCACGTCTTTGATCCCGCTCTCCATGAACTTGTCGGTCTGCTGCCATGCATTCCAGAAGTCGGTGATGTCCTCGGCAAAGCCTTGCGCGCCCATGGCGTAGGGGTGGCCGTGGCTGACGCAGGGCGCGGTGCCCGTACCTACCGCCAGCTTGACCTGATTCTGCATGTCGCCCCACTCGTAGCCGCTGACGTTCAGCTTGACGTTGGGATACGCCTGCTGGAAGGCGTCGAAGACGGCCTTGACCGGCGCGGTCTGGTAGTAGTCTGCGGCCATCCAGACGTCGAGCGTAATGTCGCCTTTGTCTTTGATCGTGTTGTTGATCGGGACTTCTGCAATGGTCTTGCTGATGTCGGCACCGGCGACGAGATCGCCGTCTGTGCTTGCAGCCGTCGCTGCGGCGCTTGCTGAGGGCTGGGGAGCGGTTGAGGCGGCAGGCGCGCCGGTCGCGTTCGAGGCCGGAGTCTGTGGCGCTGTTCCGCCGCAGGCCGCGAGCAGCAGGCTGAGGCAGATCAGCAGTGAGGTCAAGGAGGAGCGTCGATACATCAGTTCATCCTTTCCACTGTTGGCGGGGTCTGATCGATGGCTACGATTCAGGATTGGACGACGAGTGATCGCAGGGTATCTGTCGATCTCCTTCTCCTTTCTGATTGACAATCGATTCGTGCATTTTAAACCAAAATTAACGAGATGGCGAATACGCCTCGCACCACGCTACGGCGCTGAACGTCTGATTGTTTAATGTAAACGGGGTGTCAAGTTGGGGGAGCGCAGGAACAGGGGAGCAAGCAAACAAGGGAACAAAGAGTTAGACATTTGTTCCCTTGTTCCCTTGTGCTTTTGTTCTTCCGTTTGTTCTTTGTTCCGTTGTTCTTTATTAATCGGAGCTGCCGCCGCCATCGCCGCCATCGCTGCCGGAGTCGGCGGCGTCGAAGCTGCTGTCGAAGGCGTCGAGGCTGCTGTCGAGCGCATCGAAGGCCGAGAGGTCGAAGTCGAAGCTGTCGCCGAGCGAGGCATCGAAGTTGCCGGGATCAGCCAGCTCGAAGTCGGCTCCATCGGCGGCTGCGGGTCGTAGCGCCTGGGAGATGCGCGCGTAGTGCGGCTTCAGCTCGTCGACGAGCAGCACCATGCTGCCAAGTCCCGCCACGAGCGCCGCCGCGCTGGCCGGGTCGTGATCGATCAGCGTCGGCAGCGTGCGCGCCTGGGCCATCGAGCCTGCAAGCTGCTGCTGGATTGACGCGCCGACAGCCGTCGGACGATAGCGCGTGGTGGAAAAGATGCCCAGCCGCTTGGCGGTGTACGACTCGATCAGGCCACGGCTGATCAGCGTCGGGATGATCTGCGCCGACTGGAACTTTGCCAGGTCGGAGCCGAACGCTTTTTGCGCGTGCCGCACCACCTGGGCCATCGTCGCGCCGCTCCCATTGGCTCCGGCGGCGGCCAGCACCTCCAGCACGGACCGCACATGCGTGCCCTGTGGCGCGCGCTCGTGCGCTTCCTGGCTCAGATGCAGGTAGTCAGTTTTATGGACACGCCCAAGCATGCCTTTCTTTTCCTCGCTGCGGAGCGTCACCAGCTTGCGCGCCAGCAGCTCGATCAGGGTCAGCTTCAGCGCCGCTCGTCCCTGGCTGCGATCCGGATTTTGGAGTACAAGGGCTTCAGCCGCAGTGAGCAGCGCTCCATCGGGGGGTAGGATGGTCATGATTGCCTCTTTTCTCTGGGGTACATGTGTCGGCTCATCCCGAAGCTTGGTTGGGGATAATCGCAGGGTATTGTACCGAAGGAGTCAAATCGGAGCGAGAGTTCAAAGTTTTAAGTTCTGAGTTCTGAGTTCTTGGTTCTCGGTTTGTGCGCCCAGAGAGCACCCGGTTCTTTGTTCCGTTGTTCTTCCCCCGCTAAATCTACGGTACAATCTTTCCTAACTCGTTCGTCACGAAAGGTTACGCAAACCTTGAAGATCCACTATACGCTGACACTCGCCCGGCCCGCGCAGCACTTGCTCGACGTAACGATCGACGTTGCCGATGTGCGGGTGGAGTACCTTGATTTTGTGCTGCCGACCTGGACGCCGGGCTCGTACCTGATCCGCGAGTACTCGCGGCACGTGCAGGAGGTTACGGCGACGGCGGATGATCGGCCCGCGACATGGCAGAAGCGCGACAAGCAGACGTGGCGCGTCGCAGCCGACGGCGCGGAGCGGGTGCAGCTCCGCTATCGAGTCTACGGCAACGAGCTGACCGTGCGCACCAACCATGTCGACGATACGCACGCGCATGTGATCCCGGCAGCGACGTTCATGTACGTCCACGGCGCGACGGAGCAGCCGCTCACCATCGAGGTTGTCGCGCCCGACGGGTGGGAGACGGCGACCGGCCTGGACGCGGATCGGGACGAGCAGTTTCACGCCGACGACTACGATCATCTGGTCGATAGCCCCTTCGAGATCGGGCGGCACCGCACGCTGCGCTTCGAGGTCGACGGCAAGCCGCACCGGATTGTGATCTGGGGCAGGGGCAACGAGCGCGAGCAGCGGCTGATCGACGACACGCGCAAGATCGTCGAAACCGCCCGCGATCTCTTCGGCGGCCTGCCCTACGAGCACTACACCTTCTTCCTGCTGCTGGCGGGCAAAGGCGCGGGCGGCGGCCTTGAGCATCGCAACTCGACCTCGCTGCTGCTGCCGCGCTTCGTCTTCGGCGCGGCCAAAAGCTACGAGCGCTATCTGACCGTTACCTGCCACGAGTTTTTCCATGTCTGGAACGTTAAGCGCATTCGCGCCGCAGGTCTTGGTCCGTTTGACTATACGCAGGAGACGTACACCACGCTGCTGTGGGCGATGGAGGGCATCACCGAGTACTACACCGATCTGCTGCTGGTCCGCGCCGGGCTGCTGACGCCGCAGCGCTACCTTGAGCGGCTGGCAGACGACATCGTCACGCTTCAGCACACGCCCGGACGCAACCTGCACAGCCTGGAGTGCTCCTCGTTCGACGCATGGATCAAGCACTACCGGCCCGACGAGAACACCGTCAATACAGCGGCCTCGTACTACCTCAAGGGCGCGATCGTCGGCGCGCTGCTCGATCTTGAGCTGCGTCGTCGCACTGCCAACGAGCGCTCGCTGGATGACGTGCTGCGCTATCTGTTCCGGGCATATCCGCTGGACGGCCCCGGCATTCCTGAGCGCGACGGCTATCTCGACGCGATTCGGGAGGCGACGGGCCAGGATCTCAGCGATTTCTTCGCGCGCTATATCGGCGGCACAGACGAGCTACCCTACGCTCAGATCTTCGAGGCCGCCGGGCTGAGGCCGAGCTGGGACTGGAAAGAGAAGGCGGCGGATGGCAGATCGCCCAGGCCAGCGCTTGGCATTCGCACCAGGCATGACGGAGGTCAGCTCAGAGTTTCGGCGGTGCTGAGCGATGGCCCGGCCTACCAGGCGGGCCTCAGCGCCGACGACGAGATCGTCGCGGTCGACGGCTATCGTGTTGCCGACGAGGCCACGCTGCGCGAGCGGCTCAACGATCGCGGCAGTGATGCGCGCGTGAGTCTGACGATCTTCCGCCGCGAGGAGCTGCGGACGATCGAGGTGGCGCTGGCAGTGCCCACGCACGACCGGCTGACGATCGAGCAGGTAGCGCAGCCCGACGAGCTTCCACGGCGGATCTACGCAAGCTGGCTGGGTCTGCCGCCACAGAGCGAGGCGCAGCGTGCTTGACGTGCATATCGGCGCGGGGTATGCTGATCCCACGCAAGGAGCAGCGAAGATGCAGCGCGCGTCACATCTTTTAATCTGGGACGATCAGCAGGTTTCCGAGGAGTCGATCGAGGCCGCCGAGATGATGCGGCGGCTGGCCCGTGTGCTGAGCGCCGACTATCAGGAGAAGACCTTTCGCGGCGAGCCGCGCTACGAGGTGCGGCGCTTCTATCCGGGCGGCTTCGAGCTGAGCATCGTCGCCGGGCATATCTACGACGACCGCGAGGTGCTGTCGCTGGCGATCGAGCTGCGCGCGGCGGCGCTGCCGCAGCCGCTTACCTCGGTGCATCTCTCGAACGGCGTGCAGCGCGTCAAGGCGTCGCGCGATACGGCCTGGCTGCGCGCGCGGAACGGCACGATCGTGATCGTCGGCGAGAGCCTGGGCGGGATCGTCGAGGTGCAAAACTAAGCGCCTTGCCTTGAGCCATGCCTGGCGCATGTGGCGGCTGCGTGTTGCCGATAGCAAGAGGGAGTGTCGTATGAGCCCAAAGAAAGCGCAGAAACCAGCGCCGCCCCCCGATATGCTGGCACCGATACCCGGCCCGCCGATCATGGATCGCCGCGCGATGGAAAAGATGATGGCGCAGGTCAGCAGAGCGCTGAGCGAGCAGGAGTTCGAGTCGATCGACGAAGCCAATGCGTTTTTGCAGGAGCTCATGACCAGTGGCAGACTCGATCAGCCGTCGCCGCCTGAAACGCCGCTTGAGGAGGCGCAGGAGGTGATGTACCAGGCGTGGAACGCCCCCAGCAAGCGGCAGCGCGTGGAGCTGGCAAAGCGCGCGCTGCAGATCTCGCCCGACTGTGCCGACGCCTACGTGCTGCTGGCCGAAGAGTCGACGCGCAGCGTGCGCAAGGCGAAAGATCTGTACGAGCAGGGCGTGCAGGCTGCCGAGCGAGCGCTCGGCCCTGAGGTCTTTGAGCAGGGAGCCGGGCACTTCTGGGGCATGATCGAGACACGACCGTACATGCGGGCGCGCGCCGGGCTCGCGCAGACGCTCTGGGCGCTCGGCAAGCGTCAGGAGGCGATCGAGCATTTCACCGATCTGCTGCGGCTGAATCCGGGCGACAACCAGGGGCTGCGCTATCTGCTCGCCAGTTGTCTCTTCGAAACCGGCATGGATGAGGCACTGGGCGAGCTGCTGGATCGCTACAAAGAGGATGAGTCGGCGGCCTGGCTCTACACCCGCGCGATCTGGCTCTTCCGCCGCGAGGGTCCGGGCCGTAAAGCGAATGCCGCGCTGCGCAAAGCCTTCAGACAGAACCCGCATGTGCCGCTCTATCTGACCGGCGCGAAAGAGCCGCCCGATTCGTTGCCGCCGTTCATCGGCTACGGCGACGAGAGCGAGGCGATCGAGTATCTGATCGAGGGGCTGGTCCACTGGCTCTCGACGCCGGGCGCGCTCGAGTGGCTGGCGCAGACCTTCGCCAAACAAAGATGAGCGCTCCGTCATGGCCCGCTCGAAACCAAAGCGCTTCCTTGACCATACATGAGAAACTGGCCGTCGATGACCGATCGCTCGCCTGAACTCTTCGCCGACGTGGCCGTCCGCGTCGCGCTGTTCCGCAATCCCAACGCCGTGTTTACCTACTACGTGCCCCCGGCGCTGCACAGCACGATCGAGGAGGGCGCGCTGGTCTGGGTGCCGTTCGGTCGTCAGCGGGTCCAGGGCATCGTCGTGACGCTCTATAGCCAGCTTCCGCCGCATCTGCGGCCCACGCCGGATCAGCCGCCGGTCGTACACAGCGGTCAGATCGTCGCCACGGACTTGGATCCCAACGCCCCGACGATTCGCCCGATCGACGATCTGAGCGCGGCCGATATTTCGATCCCGGTCCATCTGCTGCGGCTGGCTCGCTGGATGCACGGCTACTACCGCGTGCCGCTGTGGGATGCGCTGGAGCTGCTGCTGCCGCCCGGCAGCGAGCAGCAATCGCTGGCGACGTGGCGCGCAACACCACAGGGCATGAGCGTCGAACTGGGCACGCTGCCAGCGGCAGAGCGCGGCCTGCTCTACTATCTGCGGCGGCAGGGCGAGGTCGCGGAGGCGACGCTGCACGCCGCGCTGCATGGCTCGCCCAGCGAGCTGCGCCGCGTCTGCCTGGCGCTCAAGGAGCGCGGCCTGATCGCGCGGGGCGTTGCGCTGACACGGCCCAAGGCGCGCACGCAGTACGAGCGCATGGTGCGGCTGCTGATCGCGCCCGGCGATCTGGAGACGACGCTGGCGGAGCTGGCCCGCGCTCCCAGGCAGGCGGCGACACTGGCGGAGCTGGCGCGGCAGGCCACGGCGCGCGCCGAGGAAGATCCAGCCGGGGATGGCACGCCGCTGCTGTCGGCTCAGGGCATTCCGCTGATGACGCTGCGCGATCTCGCGGCGCGCAAGTACATCGAGATCGCATCCCGCGAGGTGATCCGCAATCCGCTCGATGGCGCGGCGATCCAGCCCGATCAGCCACCGGAGCTGTCGCCGTCGCAGGCGAGGGTGCTCGGCCCGATCACCGAGGCGATCACCGCCCGCCAGCACGCGGTCTTTTTGCTGCATGGTGTCACCGGCAGCGGCAAGACTGAGCTGTACCTGCGCGCAATCGCGCGGTCGCTGCGCCGGGGACGGCAGGCGCTGGTGCTCGTGCCGGAGATCGCGCTGACCGCGCAACTGGTGCGGCGCTTCGCGGCGCGCTTCGGCGAGCAGGTGGTGGTGCTGCATAGCGGGCTGTCGCTGGGCGAGCGCTACGATACCTGGCGGCGGCTGCGGCGTGGCGCGGCCAGGGTGGTGGTCGGATCGCGCTCGGCGGTCTTCGCGCCGCTGCCGGA
>DASUTC010000371.1 GCA_036374795.1 Herpetosiphonaceae bacterium | reverse complement strand
CGAGCCGGGCGAGATCGCAGCGGCGCTGCGCCGCCATCCCGCCGTGCGCGACGCGGCGGTGCTCCTGCGCGAAGACCCGCCACAGACCGGCGCGCAGCCCGACCAACGACTGGTAGCGTACGTTGTACGAGAACAAGGGGCTGGCAACTTGGAACTTGGAACTTGGAACTTGGAACTCCGCACCTACCTCAAAGATCGATTACCTGACTACATGGTGCCGAGCGCGTTTGTGGTGCTCGACGCGCTGCCGCTCACGGCCAACGGCAAGCTCGATCGGCGCGCGCTGCCGGAGCCGGAAGGCCAGCGCCCCGCAGCCATCGAGTATGTCGCGCCCCAGACGGACATCGAGCGCGCGGTAGCCCAGGTGTGGCAAGATGTACTGGGCCTGGATAAGGTCGGACTCTACGACAACTTCTTCGACCTCGGCGGCCATTCGCTGCTGATGGTTCAGATCCACAGTAAACTTCGCAACGCGCTTGGCACGGATATTTCAATGGTCGATCTGTTTACCTATCCAACCGTCAGCACGATTGCGCAACATCTGAGCCAGACGCGCGTGGAGTCATCGCCGTTCCAGTCGACGAGTGAGGAGATACACACGCGCAGCGATGCGCGGCGGCAGCGCAGGCAGCTTCGACAGGCTGGCCGCACAGCCGAATCTCAGGAAAGCGACGAGTATGAGTAACGCAGATCAGGCGTATCATGGCGACGAGATCGCGATCGTTGGGATGGCCGGTCGCTTCCCAGGCGCGAACAATCTCGATGCCTTCTGGCAAAACCTGCGCGATGGCGTCGAGTCGATCACGTTCTTCTCCGACCAGGACGTGCTGGAGTCGGGCGTCGATCCGGCGCTGCTCGACAACCCATGCTACGTCAGAGCCAAAGGCATCCTCGACGATATTGCAGGCTTCGACGCGGCGCTGTTCGGCTACACACCGCGCGAGGCAGAGATCATGGACCCGCAGCAGCGCCTCTTTCTGGAGTGTGCCTGGCAAGCGCTTGAGCACGCCGGGTACCTCTCCGACGCATCCACAGCCCGGATCGGCGTGTTCGCGGGCACGACCATGAGCAGCTATGCGCTGAATCTGTATCTCAGCTCCGAGATCGTCGAGCGGGTCGGCCCGTTTCAGATCGGCCTGGGCAACGACAAAGACTACCTGCCGACCCGCGTCTCGTACAAGCTCAACCTCAAAGGACCGAGCGTTACCGTTCAAACGGCCTGCTCCAGCTCGCTTGTCGCCGTCCACCTTGCCTGCCAGAGTCTACTGAACGGCGAGTGCGAGATCGCGCTGGCCGGAGGCGCTTCGATCACCGTGCCGCACAAAGCGGGCTACCTGTATCAGGAGGGCGGCATCGCCTCGCCGGATGGTCACTGCCGCGCCTTCGACGCCAACGCACAGGGCACGGTCGGCGGCAACGGCATGGGCGTGGTCGTGCTGAAGCCACTGGCGGCGGCGCTGGACGACGGCGATTCCATTCACGCGGTGATCAAAGGCTCGGCGATCAACAACGACGGCGCGATGAAAGCGGGCTACACCGCGCCCAGCGTCCAGGGCCAGGCCGAAGTGATCGCCGAGGCGCTGACGGTGGCGCGCGTCGAGCCGGAGTCGATCGGCTACATCGAGGCGCATGGCACCGGCACGCCCGTCGGCGATCCGATCGAGCTGACGGCGCTCGCCAGGGTCTTTCAAGGCAAAACCGGGCGCAGGCAGTTCTGCGGCATCGGCTCGGTCAAAAGCAACATCGGCCACCTCGACGCCGCAGCAGGCGTGGCCGGGCTGATCAAGACCGCGCTGGCGCTCAAGCATCGTGTGCTGCCGCCGAGCCTGCACTTCGAGCAGCCCAATCCAAACGCCGATCTGGCGAACAGCCCGTTCTATGTCGTCGATCGGCTGGTGCAGTGGACGGCATCGGACACACCGCGCCGGGCTGGCGTGAGCTCCTTCGGCATCGGCGGCACCAACGCGCATGTCGTGCTCGAAGAAGCGCCGCAGATCGCGCCTTCGGGTGCGGCGCGGCCCTGGCACTTGCTCACGCTCTCCGCTAAAACCGGCTCGGCGCTCGACACGGCCACGAGCGATCTGCTGGCCTATCTGCGGCAGCATCCCGCTGCTAATCTCGCCGACATCGCCTACACCCTCCAGGTCGGACGCAAAACCTTGCCCTATCGCCGCGCGCTG
>DASUTC010000370.1 GCA_036374795.1 Herpetosiphonaceae bacterium | reverse complement strand
GACGAGCCGCCGCGCGGCTGCATCGTCAACATCTCGTCGATGGCGGCTCAGCGCGCGATCACCCGCGTGGTGGGCTACTCCGCCGCCAAGGCCGCCGTCGATAACTTCACGCGCTGGCTGGCTGTGGAGCTTGGCCGCTCCTATGGCGCGGGCATGCGCGTCAATGCTATCGCGCCCGGCTTTTTTATCGGCGAGCAGAATCGCGATCTGCTGCTCGACGCCGAGGGCCGCCTGACTCAGCGCGGCCAGACGATCATCGATCATACCCCGGCGGGTCGTTTCGGCGAGCCGGAGGAGCTGATCAGCACGCTGGTCTGGCTGTGTAGTCCGGGCGCGCGCTTCGTCAACGGCGTGGTCGTCCCGGTGGATGGCGGCTTCTCGGCGTTTAGCGGGGTGTAGCACCTACCGTCAAGAGCATACGAATCGGCTGGGCTGCCGGTTCAGGAGCAGAGGAGCGACCTTATGGTTGTCGGACAAGGAGCGCCAGCGAGGGTATTGGCAGACGATGACGTGCGGCGGCTTCTCGCCACGGCGTTCGACTCGGAGGAGCTGGACGGCAAGCGGGTGCTGGTGATCATTCCCGACAGCACGCGCACCGCGCCGATCCCGCTGCTCTTTCGGCTGCTGTACGAGCAGATCGGGCGACGCAGCGCGCAGCTCGACTACCTGATCGCGCTCGGCACGCACCAGCCGATGAGCGACGCCGCGATCGATCGGCTGGTGGGCGTCCCGGCTGCGGAGCGCGCGGCCCGCTATCCCCAGGCGCGCATCTTCAACCACCGCTGGGATCTGCCCGAAACGCTGCTGACGATCGGCACGATCTCGCGATCGGAGGCCGCGCAACTGACCGACGGCCTGCTGGTGGGCGAGGTGCCGATCACGCTCAACCGCATGATTCTGGACTACGATCTGCTGCTGATCTGCGGCCCGGTCTTTCCGCATGAGGTCGCCGGTTTTTCGGGCGGGGCCAAGTATCTGTTTCCGGGGATCGCCGGGCCAGACATCATCAACTTCACCCACTGGCTCGGCGCGCTCTCGACCAGCATGGAGACGATCGGCGTCAAAGATACGTTCGTGCGGCGGGTCATCCACCGGGCGGCTGAGTTCGTGCCCACGCGCGTGCTGTGTCTGGCCTTCGTTCTCAAGGGCAAGGCGCTGCACGGCATGTATATCGGCCCGCACCGCGAGGCGTGGAGCGCCGCCGCCGATCTGTCGGGCCAGCTCAACATCGTCTGGGTGCCGCAGCCCGTGCGGCGCGTGCTGGCGATGCCCTCGACGATGTACGACGACCTGTGGACCGCAGCCAAGGCGATGTACAAGACCGAGCCTGCGATTGCCGACGGCGGCGAGGTGATCATCTACGCGCCGCACCTGACCGAGATCTCGTACACTCACGGCCAGCTGATCGACCAGATCGGCTATCATGTGCGTGATTATTTTGTCAAGCAGTGGGAGCGGTTCAAAGATCTGCCGGGCGGTATCCTGGCCCACAGCACGCACGTCAAGGGCGCTGGCACATTCGACCCCACGACGGGCATCGAAACGGCGCGCATCAGCGTGACGCTAGCGACCGCCATTCCAGAGGCGCGCTGCCGTCAGGTCAACCTGGGCTACGCCGACTACCGCGCGATCGATCCCGATACCTGGCAGGAGCAGGCCGCAGCGGATAGCCTGGTGGTGCCGCACGCGGGCGAGATGCTGTATCGGGTTCGGCACCAAGCCTAGTGCAGGAGGCAGGGAAACAAGGACACAAAGGAGCAAAGGAACAAGGGAACAAAGCAGGTGCCTTTTGTTCTTTGTAAGGAAGTGCAGCAATGACTCAAGCCGACATTGGTGTGGTGGGGCTGGCGGTGATGGGCCAGAACTTAGCGCGCAATATCGCCAGCCGGGGCAATCGTGTCGCCGTGTATAACCGTACCTACGCGCGCACCGAAGCCCTGATGCGCGCGCATCCCGATGCGAACCTGATTCCGGCAGCCGATCTGCCCGTGTTCGTCGCATCGCTCAAGCGGCCACGGCGGATCATCCTGATGGTCCAGGCGGGAGCGCCCGTGGATGCCGTGATTGGCGAGATCCAGCCACTGCTGGAGCCGGGCGACATTCTGCTCGACGGCGGTAACTCGTTTTTTCAGGATACCGAGCGCCGCACCCGCGATCTCGAGGCGACCGGCCTGCGCTTTTTGGGCGTTGGCATCTCCGGCGGCGAGGAGGGCGCGCTGCACGGTCCCAGCATCATGCCGGGCGGTCCCCGCGCGGCCTACGACGAGGTTGCGCCGATCCTGACGGCGATTGCGGCGCGCGCCCCCGACGGCACGCCCTGCGTCTCCTACCTGGGACCGGGCGGCGCCGGGCACTATGTCAAAATGGTCCACAACGGGATCGAGTACGGCGATATGCAGCTCATCGCCGAGATCTACGATCTGCTGCGGCGCGGCGCGAGCCTGACCGCCGACGAGCTGGCCGATGTGTTCGCTGAGTGGAGCCGGGGCGAGCTTAGCTCGTTTCTGATCGACATCACCGCCGAGATCTTTCGCACCCGCGATGCGGAGACGGAGCAGCCGCTGGTTGATCTGGTGCTCGATACCGCCGCGCAGAAAGGCACCGGCAAGTGGACCTCGCAGAACAGCTTTGATCTGGGCATTCCGATCCCGACGATCAACGCCGCGGTCGAGGCGCGTATGCTGTCCGCGCTGAAACCGGAGCGGGTCGCCGCTGCCGACGCGCTCTCCGGTCCAACGACGACCTACACGGGCGAGCGGTCGGCGCTGATCGCGGCGGCGCGGGCGGCGCTCTATGCCTCCAAGATCTGCGCCTATGCTCAGGGCATGGCCTTGCTGCGCGCGGCCTCCGCCGAGTACAGCTATCAGCTCGATCTGGCCGCTGTCGCCGCGCTGTGGCGCGCAGGCTGCATCATTCGCGCGCGCTTTCTGG
The DNA here is from genome assembly GCA_036374795.1 of Herpetosiphonaceae bacterium. NCBI lineage: Bacteria > Bacillati > Chloroflexota > Chloroflexia > Herpetosiphonales > Herpetosiphonaceae > Herpetosiphonaceae bacterium. The sequence goes on along the minus strand of DASUTC010000370.1, from coordinate 5,435 downwards.
ACGATGTGACCCGCGCGTTTCGCGCCGCGCCCGACCTGCCGAATCTGCTGCTGGACGAGCAGTTCGCGGCGGCGATTCAGGAGCGCGATGCTCCCTGGCGCGAGGCGCTGCGCACCGCGACCGAGCTAGGCATTCCCACGCCCGCGCTCAGCTCTGCGCTGGCCTACTACGACTCGTATCGCGCGGCGCGGCTACCGGCGAACCTCATTCAGGCGCAGCGCGATTACTTCGGCGCGCACACCTACCAGCGCATCGACCGGCCCGGAACCTTCCATAGCGTCTGGACGGAACGCTGATGCTTCCACGCAGCACCCCTGCGCTCGAGTCGCCGCTGATCCTGGTGATCGACATCGGCAGCTCGTCCACGCGCGCCGCGCTGTATGACGCCAGCGCCGCGATGCTGGCGGGCAGCCTGGTGCAGGAGCGGTGCTCGTTCTTCACGGCTGCCGACGGCACCGCCGAGGACGATCCCGCCGGAGTGCTCCATCGTGTCGCGCGCTGCATCGACGGCGTTCTGGCGGCTGCCGGTCCTCGCGCGCGCGACATCGCGGCGGTTGGACTGGCGACCTATGTGGCGAGCGTGCTCGGCACCGATGCTGCGGGCCAGCCCGTGACGCCGATCTACACCTACGCCGATACCCGCAGCGCCGCCGCCGCGCGCCTGCTGCGGGAGCGCCTGGATGAGCGCGCGATCTGGCAGCGCACCGGCTGCCCGCTGCGGACCAGCTATCTTCCGGCGCTCTTGACCTGGCTGGCCCAATCGCAGCCGCAGGTATTTCGTGCGGCGCGGCGCTGGATGGGCCTGGGCGAGTGGCTGCTGCACGAGCTGTTTGGTCGCTCGACGATCACCTTCTCGGCGGCGGCGTGGACCGGCCTGCTCAACCGCACGAGCCTTGCCTGGGACGACGAGCTGCTGGCGGCGCTCCCCGTTCATGGCGAACAGCTTGGCGACGTGGTCGACGCGAGCGAGTCCTTGATCGGGCTGCGCGAGCCGTGGGCGGCGCGCTGGCCCTCGCTGCGCGCGCTTCCGTGGTTTGGCGCGATCGGCGATGGCGCGGCGGCCAACCTTGGAAGCGGCTGCACGACCGCCGACCGGATCGCGCTGAGCATCGGCACGACCGGCGCGCTGCGCACGATTCCGGCAGCGGTGCCGACGATCCCGCGCGGCCTGTGGTGCTACCGCGTCGATCGCGTGCTGCCGCTGCTGGGCGGTGCGACCAACGAGGGCGGCAATGTGCTGACCTGGGCGCTGCGGACGCTACAGGTCGATCTGGTGTCGCTTCAGCGCCATCTGCTCGATCCCGCCGGTGACGATCATGGCCTGACGGTGCTGCCGTTCATCTCCGGCGAGCGCTGTCCCGGCTGGGCGGGCGATATTCACGCGACGATCACCGGCATCAGCACGACGACCTCGGCGCTGGATATGGCCCGCGCGGCGCTGGAAGGCGTCACCTACCGCTGGGCACAGATCGCCGCTCTGCTGCGGCAGACGCTCGACACGTCGCCGACGATCGTGGTCAGCGGCGGGGCGATCGAGCATCTCCCCGCGTGGGCGCAGCTCATCGCCGATGCGGTGGGCCTGCCGGTTGCGCAAAGCGGCGAGCCCGAGGCGACGAGTCGGGGCATCGCGCTGCTGGCGCTGCAATCACTCGGCGTGATCGCCAGCCTGGACGAGCGACCGGCGACGCTGGGAGCCGTGGCGCAGCCGAATATGGCGCGCTGGGCCGAGCATCAGGCCGCGATCGAGCGGCAAGCCGGGTGGTACGAGCGGCTGTATCCGCCGGGATAGGCGCGCTGCGACCGCTCAAGGAGCAAGAGGATGGAGTATCGAGAGCTTGGACGGACCGGCTGGCGAATCTCGGCAATCGGCTGCGGCACCTGGGCGATGGGCGGCTCCTGGGGGCCGACCGACGACCAGAAATCGCTGCGGGCGCTGCACACGGCGCTCGACCTGGGCGTTAACTTTTTCGATACCGCCGACGTGTATGGCGATGGTCATGCCGAGCGGCTGATCGCGCAGGTGCGGCGAGAGCGCAGCGAGCAGATGATCGTCGCCACGAAAGCGGGCCGCCGCCTCAATCCGCATGTCGCCGGTGGCTATACCCGCGAGAACCTGACCGCCTTTGTCGAGCGCAGCCTGCGCAACCTGGAGACGGAGGCGCTCGATCTGCTGCAACTGCACTGTCCGCCCTCAGCGGTGTACGAGATGCCGGAGGTCTTCGGCGTGCTGGATGATCTGGCGCAGGCGGGCAAGCTGCGCTACTACGGCGTGAGCGTCGAGCGCGTCGACGAGGCGCTGCGCGCGATTCAGTATCCCGGCGTGCAATCGGTGCAGATCATCTTCAACATGTTTCGGCTCAAACCGGCGGAGCAGCTCTTCCCCACGGCTCGTGAGCGGCGGGTGGGCATTCTGGCCCGCGTGCCGCTGGCGAGCGGCCTCTTGAGCGGCAAGCTGCGGCCAGACTCGCAGTTCGCCGCGTCCGATCACCGCAGCTACAATCGCCACGGCGAGACGTTCGATCAGGGCGAAACCTTTAGCGGCGTGGATTACGAGGCCGGGCTGAAGGCGGTCGAGGAGCTGCGGGCGCTGGTGCCCGCAGGCGCGAGCCTGGCGCAGCTTGCCCTGCGCTGGATCTTAATGTTTCCCGAAGTCACGGCGGCCATTCCCGGCGCGAAAGATGAGCGGCAGGCCGAGGATAACGTGCGCGCGATCGAGCTGCCCGCGCTTTCGGATGCCGCGATGGCGCGCGTTCGACAGGTCTATGATCGGTATTTTCGGGCGGCAATCCACGATCGCTGGTAGCGGCTGCTCCGCTCACGCGGGTCTGGACGAGCGAGTGCCTGGAGAGGGGGCGAGATGAACGCAGCGCAGATAGAACATCATCCGCTGGCAGCAGAGCAGCGCTGGTCGGTGCGGATGGCAGACTCGGTGATCGCTCGTCGTGCGCCCGAATCTGCCAGGTGGCACTACGAGGACGGCCTGGTGCTCAAGGCGCTTGAGCAGGTCTGGCGCGCGACGGGCCGTGATCGCTACTGGCGCTTCGTCAAGGATACGATCGATCGGTTTGTCGATCCGGACGGCACGATTCGCAGCTATCGCCTGCATGAGTACAACCTTGACCAGATCAATCCCGGCAAGGTGCTGTTTCCGCTGTACGAGGTGACGTGCGATCAGCGCTACAGGCTGGCGATCTTGCACCTGCGGCAGCAGCTAGCGAGCCAGCCGCGCACGTCCTCAGGCGGCTTCTGGCATAAGCAGATCTATCCCGATCAGATGTGGCTGGATGGGATCTATATGGCCGCGCCGTTCTACGCCGCGTACGCGCGCACCTTCGACGATCCCGCCGCATTCGACGATATTGCGCACCAGATCGTGCTGATCGAGGAGCATACGCGCGATCCCCGGACAGGGCTGCTGTATCACGCCTGGGATGAGAGCAAACAACAGCGCTGGGCTGATCCGGAGACGGGCCGCGCGCCGCACTTTTGGGGGCGGGCGATGGGCTGGTTCGGCATGGCGCTCGTCGATGTGCTCGACGATTTGCCAGAGACGCATCCCCGGCGTGGCGAGATGATCGCGATCTTGAATCGCATGAGCGAGGCGCTGGCGCAGGTTCAGGATCACGCTACCGGTCTATGGTATCAGGTGCTCGATCAGGGACCGCGCGAGGGCAATTATCTTGAGTCGTCGGCCTCGTGCATGTTCGTATACGCCCTCGCCAAAGGCGTCAGAAAGGGCTACCTGCCTGAGCATTTCATGACCATCGCGCGCCGGGGCTACCAGGGAATCGTGCAGGAGTTCATCACGATCGATGCCGAGGGCCTGGTCACGCTCGACAAGACGTGCGCGGTCGCCGGTCTGGGCGGCAATCCCTACCGGGACGGCTCCTTCGCCTACTACGTCGGCGAGCGCGGGGCCTCGAACGATGATAAAGGCGTCGGGCCGTTTATTCTGGCGTCGCTTGAGATCGAAGCGCGCGGGCTGGGCACAAGCTCCATCGTGTGATCCGGCAGCGAGATAGGAGAGGATACCTATGGCAACCTATTTTACGTCGATCGGCGGCGAGCAAGGTCTGAACCCGGCCCGTGAGAATCCGTGCCGCCTGATCGATTTTGCGCGGCTGGTGCTCCCCGACGGAGCCTCCCACACGGGCAACACAGGCCAGCGCGAGGTGCTGCTGGTGCTGTTCGGCGGGCGATGCAGCATCGAGGCGGGCGGCAACAGCTTTGAGAACGTCGGCAAGCGGCCCAATCCCTTTGCCGGGAAGCCCCACGCGGTCTATCTGCCAGCCAATACCTCCTACACGATCACCGCGCGCGGCAGCCTGGATGCGGGACTCTGCTCCGCGCCATCGGATCTGAAGGCCGAGGCGTACGTGATCCAGCCGGAGCAGGTGACGACCAACCAGATGGGCGCTGCCAGCTTCAGCCGCGAGCTGCGCAACATGCTGACCAGCAGCGATCAGCCGGATCTGCCCGCGCGTCGGCTGATTGTCGGCGAGACGCTGGTGCCAAGCGGCAACTGGTCGACCTATCCGCCGCACAAGCACGAGGTCGACGACCTGCCGCGCGAGGCATTCCACGAGGAGCTGTACTACTTTCGCGTGGATCAGCCGGGCGGCTTCGGGCACGCCCGCCACTACAGCCCCGATCGCGGCTACGACACCACCTACACCGTGCAGGACTCGACGATCCTGATGGTGCCGCACGGCTACCATACGACGTGCAGCGCGCCGGGCTACACCAACTATTTTCTCTGGATGCTTGCGGGCGAGCATCGCACGCAGGCAGTTTCGTTCGATCCGGCGCATGCCTGGGTCCAAAAGACGGTCGGGCTGTTGAAGGGCAGATAGCGCTAGCGAAAAGGAGCATGATGATCCTCGATCTTTTTCGGCTGGACGGGCAGGTCGCGCTCGTCACCGGCGGGAATAAAGGGCTAGGCCAGGCGATGGCGATTGCTCTGGCGCAGGCGGGCGCGGATATCGCGATCGTCTCGCACTCCGGCCAGGCTGCTGCCACGCTGGCAGCGGTCGAGGCAGCCGGACGACGCGGCCATGCATTCGCCGCCGACCTCGGTCGTCCTGAGGCGGCGCTCGGCGTGGTCGATCAGACGGTGCAGGCGCTGGGCCGGATCGATATTCTGGTCAACAACGCCGGTATTATCCGGCGCGCGGAAGCCGTGGCAACCGATCTGGCCGACTTTACCACCGTCCTCGACGTTAATCTCGTCGGCGTCTGGGCGCTGTCGCAGGCGTCGGGCCGCGTGATGCACGCGCAGGGCCGAGGCAAAATCATCAACATCGCGTCGCTGCTCTCGTTCCAGGGCGGCATTCGCGTGCCCGCCTACACGGCGGCAAAGCACGCTGTCGCGGGCCTGACCAAAGCGCTCGCCAACGAGTGGGCCGCGCATGGTATCAACGTTAACGCAATTGCTC
>DASUTC010000369.1 GCA_036374795.1 Herpetosiphonaceae bacterium | reverse complement strand
GAGCTAGCCTCGGCCAACGAGGAGGGCGCGCAGCTCTTCGCGCCGCTCACCAGCCGCGAGATCGAGATCCTCGACTGTATCGCGCGGGGCATGTCCAACAAAGAGATCGCGTCTCAGCTTTCGATCAGCGGCCAGACGGTGAAAAATCATATCACGTCGATCCTCTCGAAGCTCCAGGTCAACGATCGAACGATGGCGGTGATCTTCGCGATCCAGAAAGGCTGGATCAAGATGGGTGCCGAGAAGGGTCCCGAAGGCGACACCAAGCAGCCAGCGCGCAAGCGCGGCGGCACGACGCCTGCCGCGAAGTAGCATCTCTCCGAATCGCTCAGGGCACGTGGACGCGGTCTACGTGCCCTGATGTGCTTTTAAGATGATCAGCAGCGCGCAGTTCCATCAAGGCGCTACGCGGGCAGCGCGTAGGAAATCCTGGTGTCTTTGACGGTGATGATGCCCTGCTTTTGCAGCTCGCGCAAAAGCGACGCTACTTCTTCTTCGGAGAGCTGCTTCTGAAAGAGAGCGTTGATCGTGCTGGATAGCGTCTTAACGGTTCGCGGCTTCGCAGAGCCGCGCTGCTGAAGGTTGGTGACGATGACCGCCAACTTCTCGGCTGGTGACTTTGAATTTGCCGCCCTCACAATTGGAATATCGCAGACATCCGGCGAGCGACAGGCCTGCACCTTTTTGCTCTTGAGGTGTTGTATGAGCGGGTCGAAGCCCGTATCTTTTGAGATGATGTGGAAATAGGCGTCTGGCTCGCGGGCTGCTAATTGGCCGATATAAAACGCGATGTGGAAGTCTAGCGCGTTGGAGCCGTTACCGGAGATCTTGACGTACTCGCCTCGTGAGCCCATGCGTTGCAGGACCGATGCTACCTCGAACGTGATTTTCGCCTGGCCGCTGCCGACGAAGACGATCACCTTAAAGTGCTCTTGATCGAGCGCCATCAGCGCCGCAGGCTGCACGTTCTCGTAGTCGATCAGCACGTAGTTGGTTTTCAAGCGCACTCCCTTGCCTGGAATCGTAACGCTCCAGTCGTATCATCACTGTATAGGATCTTCGGGAGTGGACATCAACACACAGATGTACGGCTTTCCGGCGTCCTTATGGCTCAGAAACAATTGTGCATTAGATGGATACGTGCGATCTCAGAGCGGACCAGCAAACTCATATGCTACAATACCGACACGAGGTGAAATTATGGCAACTGTCCTCAAACTGATAACAGCCGACGATCTATTGCAGATGCCCGACGACGGCTTTCTGTACGAACTCGTCCGAGGAGAACTGCGCCGCATGTCGCCTGGAAGCTTTCGTCACGGAAAAATTATTATCAATGTTACGCTCTCGTTAGGTCAACACGTCCGGGAGCAGCGGCTTGGTGACGTGTTTGCAGCCGAGACAGGATTCAAGCTGGCCTCTGATCCAGATACCGTGCGCGCTCCCGACGTAGCCTTTGTGCGGCGTGAGCGCATCGAAGCGGTGGGCGATGTAGGAGGATTCTGGCCCGGCGCGCCCGATCTTGCCGTCGAGGTTATTTCGCCCCATGACCTGTACACCGAAGTCGAAGAGAAGGTCATCGAATTTCTCAACGCGGGCACCGGCATGATGCTGGTAGTGAATCCGCGCAAGCACACCGTAACGGTCTATCGCGCCATGGCCGACATCAGCATCCTGACCGAGGACGATACCATCGAGGGCGAGGACGTGGTGCCTGGCTGGAGCTTGCCCGTACGCGATGTTTTCGCCTAAATGACGATCCTCACCCGGTCCCCGACATTCAAGCCTGACACTCGGCCCCACTTTGCAGCAGCCGCCGCCTGCGCTACAATGGCGCTATGAGCGACCTGCTGGTTACCAACGCCCAGATCATCACGCTTGATCCCCAACGGCCCCACGCCACCATGCTGCTCGCGCGCGACGGGCGGATCGTCGCCCTGGACGACGCCGTGCCCCACGCGCCCGATGTGCCGACCTACGATCTCGGCGGCAAAACCGTCGTGCCGGGCTTTATCGATAGCCACGTGCATTTTCTGTGGACCGGCGTGCAGCAGTTTGCGCTGGACTTTCACGGCGTTGCCAGCGTTGGCGAGGTTCAGGCGCTCGTCGCAGCACGGGCTGCCGCACTGCCAGCCGGACATTTGATTATGGGGCTGCTGCTCGACCATGAGGCGTTTCCCAACGGCCCGCCGACCGCCGCTGATCTCGATGCCGCCGCGCCCGATCATCCGGTGATCATCAAAGGCCACACCGGCCACCTGACGATCGCCAGCACCAGCGCCATGCAGCAGCTTGGCATCGGCCCGCACATCGGCGGCTGGAGCGCGCACGGTATGCTCGTAGGCGCGGCCAACACCGCGACCGCCTGGAGCGTTCCGGCGGACTTTGCCGCGCAGATCGGCTGGGCTAAGGTCTTTGGCACCGCCGCAGCGGATGCCGCCCGCGTCGGCATCACCACGATCCACGCCCTCGAAGGAGCCGACCGGCCCCAGGATTCGGGCGTGGATGCGCTGCTGGCGCACGCGCCACAGTTGCCCGTGCGGATCGTGCTCTACTGGCAGACCACGCACGTAGACGCGGTGCGGCGGCTCGGATTGCCGCGCATCGGCGGCTGCATCTGGATCGACGGCGACTTCAGCCCGCACACGGCGGCGCTCAAGCAGCCCTATGCCGATCGACCCTGCACCTGCGGCGAGCTGTACTTCTCCGACGAGCGGCTGCAAGCCTTCGTGGACGCCGCCCACGATGCCGGGCTCCAGATCGCGCTGCACTGCGTGGGCGACGCGGCGGTCGATCAGGTGTTGCGCGCCTACGGTCGAGCATTGGAGCGCCACCCACGCGCCGATCATCGCCATCGTGTCGAGCACTTCGAGATCTACGACGCCGATCTGCTGCGGGCGGCGCGCGAGCTGGGCGTGTCGGCGGCGATCCAGCCCGCGTTCGACGGCTACTTCGGCGGCATCGCCAACAACGCCCGCTATCTGGGCTGGGAGCGTGCCCGCCGCGCCGATCCGATCGCCACCTTCGACCGCCACGGCATTCCGATCGGCGGCGGCTCCGACAGCACCGTAACGCCGCTCGGCCCGCTCTACGGCATGCACTGCGCCGTCAACCACTCTAACCTCGACGAGCGCGTATCCGCCGAGCGGGCGCTGCGGCTGTGGACGATCGACAGCGCGCGGCTGGCATTCGAGGAGGCCGACAAGGGCACGCTTGAGCCGGGCAAGCTGGCCGATCTGGTGGTGCTCGACGCCGATCCGCTGCGCGTGCCACCCCAGACGATCAAAGAGATTGGCGTGGTGCTGACTGTGATGGACGGCAAAGTCACCTACGCGCGCGACGGCGCCGCCCAGGAGCAGCAACGATGATCGAAGGCAGCCGCATCAACCTGCGCGCCCGCGAAGACGACGACGCTGCGGCGTTTCATCGCTGGTTCAACGATCCCGAAGTCACGCGCTTCCTGGGACAGCCCTTTCCGGCGATCTCGATGAGCCAGCAGCGCGCCTTTATCCAGTCGCTCAACGACGATCGCAGCCGACGCGCCTACTCGATCGTGCTCAAAGACGGCACGCTGATCGGCAACTGCGAGCTTCGGTCGTTCGACTGGACCGCGCGCTCGTGCGAGCTGGGGATCGCCATCGGCGAGAAAGACTACTGGGGCCAGGGCTACGGCGGCGAGGCCGTGGCGCTGCTGCTGCGGATCGGCTTTGAAGGACTCAACATGCATAAAGTCTGGCTAACCTGCGCGGCGTACAATGAGCGTGGGCTGCGCACCTACCGGCGGATCGGGTTCCGCGAGGATGGGCGGCTGCGCGATGATCGCTTCATCGACGGGTGCTACCACGACACGATCGTGATGAGCATCCTCGTAGACGAGTGGCGCGCGACCACGTAGGTGTAGCCCAGGTAACGCCGCGCTGATGTGAATCAAGGAGGCTATGTGGAAGAACGAATTGATCTGCTGCTGACCGGCGGCACGGTTGTGACGATGGATGCCGACGGCGCGGTGCTCAACGATGGCGCGGTCGCGATTCGTGGCCGCGAGATTGTGGCGGTCGGGACAGCCGCCGAGCTTGCAGGACGCTACACTGCCGCCGAGACGGTCGATTGTAGCGGCTGCGCGATCATGCCGGGGCTGATCAACGCCCACGCGCACGTACCGATGAGCCTGCTGCGCGGATTGGTCGCCGATGTGCAGCTCGATGTCTGGCTGCTGGGCTATATGTTCCCGGTCGAGTCGAAGTTTGTCACGCCCGAATTTAGCTACGTCGGCACACGGCTAAGCTGCGCCGAGATGATCAAAAGCGGCGTGACGACCTTCGTCGACATGTACTATTTCGAGGACGAGGTCGCGCGGGCGGCGGACGAGTCGGGCATGCGCGCGATCTGCGGCGAGTCGGTGATGCGCTTCCCCACGCCCGACGCCGCAAGCTACGACGAAGGACTTGAATATACCCGTCAGTTTATGGCGAAGTGGCGCGGACACGACCGCATCATCGCGACGGTCGCGCCGCACGCGCCGTACACCTGTACCGACGAGATCTATCATGCGGCTGTGGAGCTGGCCCGCGAGTTCGACACGCCGCTGGTGACGCATCTCGCGGAGACGGCGCGTGAGGTCAAAGAAAGCCTTCAGGAGCGCAAGCTCTCGCCGGTCGCCTATGCCGAGAGCGTCGGCGCGTTCGATGTCAAAGCCATTGCCGCGCACTGCGTCCACACCGACGAGCGCGACTGGGCGATCCTGACGCTGCATCGGGTCGGCGCAGCGCCCTGCCCGTCGTCGAATCTCAAGCTGGCGAGCGGCATCGCGCCCTTCGCGGGGATGCTGGCTGCGGGCGTCCATCTAGGCATCGGCACCGACGGTCCTGCCAGCAACGACGACCAGGACCTTCTGACCGAGGTCCATCTGGCGGCGATGCTGCCCAAGGGCGTTAGCGGCGATCCGACCGTCGTTCCGGCGCGGCAGGCGTTGGCGCTGGCAACGTCGCTTGGCGCGAAGGCGGTCCATCTCGATCACCTGATCGGCTCGCTGGAGCCCGGCAAGCGCGCCGACATCATCGTGCTCGACCTGCGCGGCGCGCACTCGTCGCCGCACTACACCTACGCCGCAGACGCGATCTATAGCCAGATCGTCTATAGCGCGCATACCAGCGACGTGCAGCACGCGCTGGTCGATGGCCGCTTCTTGCTGCGCGACCACCAACTGCTCACGCTGGACGAGGCCCGGATCAAGCGCGAGGCGCAGGTCATCGCCGATCGGATCAACGAGTTCTTGATCGCGCGCGAGGTCAACCTGCTCGATAAGATCGTGGCGATCGGCGGCGTGCAGCAGGACGAGATCTTCGAGGTGCAGGTCAAGGCGCGGATCGAGGATGCCGACGCAATTACGGCAGCGCTGGACGGGCCGGAGTTTACCATTACCAAGCCCAGCGAGCGCACCCAGTACGATACCTACTTCTTGTTCCACGACGCCGCGCGTGGCCGCGTGCGCTACCGCGAAGATCACCGGCACGATCCGGGCGCGCGACTCGACCCCAAGTACACGCTCATGCTGACTGTGCCAGCCGCCGAGCGCGACGACTTTCCACACGCGGCGGTGCTCTCACGCGCGCGCTACACCGCGCCCGCCGATCGCTCGCTGCGCTTCTATCGCGAGTACTTCCAGCCCGATCAGATCGTCGAGACTGAGAAGCACCGGCGGCGCTGGCGGGTGATCTACAAGGACGAGGACTTTGCGATCAATATCGATCAGCTGGTTGGAGGTGTGGAGCCGGGGCTCTACCTGGAGATCAAAAGCCGAACTTGGTCGCTGCGCGATGCCGAGCATAAGGCCAACCTGATCGGCGAGATGTTGCAGCACTTCGGCGTGCCTGAGGATCATCTGGTCAAGAAGGAGTATGTCGAGCTACAAGATACGGAAGTGGCCTAGCAACAAGAACAAAGAGCAGAGGAGAGACGAGAATTCAACTTTGAACTCGAAGCTCCAAGCTCGAAACTCGGAACTACGCAGCCAGACGACCGAATCCCTAAGGGCACGCCCCAGGCGTGTCCTTCTCGCGAATCCGGATCAGCGCTGTTGCACGGGCGGCACCGCCGGAACTACGGCTTCCTTTTCCTTGCGGCGAAATAATCGATCCGCTCCGCCATTGACGATCAGCACGCCCAGCAGCACGATCACCAGCGCGCCGACGATCCGGGGCGTGATCGGCTCGCCCAGCACGCGGCTCCACATCAAGCCGGTGATCGGCAGCAGATATGTCACCTGCGCGGTGCGCGTCGCGCCGACCTGAGTCATAAGCTGGAAGTACATGAGGATCGCCAGCGCCGTGCCCAGGATGCTCAGCGTCGCCAGCGCGCCAAGCGCCGAGGCCGAGGGCGCGAGCGTGTGCCAGGGCTGCTCGACCACGACGATCACCGGGATCGTCCAGAGCGCTCCGAACAACATCTGGCCGGTCGCAAGCTGGAGCGAGTGCATATCCTTGAGCCGCCGCCGTGCCCAGGTGTTGCTCAGGCCATAGCAAAAGGCGGCGGTGACACAGGCGATCTCGCCGGGCGCGTAGCGCTTGCTCAGGCTCTGCGCGCCGCTGAGATTTTCGGAAAAGAGATAAACAATGCCCAAAAAGCCGATCACGATACCCAGCGAGCGCAGCGCCGACAGCCGCTCCTCACGCACAAACAGCCAGATCAGAATTACCGTAAACAACGGCGTTGTCGCGTTGTAGATCGAGATCAGATTGCTATCGACATACTTTCCGCTCCACGAGAAGAGGAAGTAGGGGATCGACGCATTCAACAGGCCGAGCACCGCCAGCTCGGACCAGCGCGACCACGGGAAGATGCGGCCCTGCTGCTTCAAAACAATGTACAGCAACAGCGCCGCCGTGCCAAGCCGCAGCCCGACGAGCGTCAGTGGTGGAAAGTTGTAGGGCGCGTCCGGGGTTTGAACCGC
>DASUTC010000368.1 GCA_036374795.1 Herpetosiphonaceae bacterium | reverse complement strand
CGCGTAGTGCAGCGGCAGCTCCGGCAGCACCACCGGATTGTGCTGGACAAAGCCCTGGTAGAGCGCGCTCAGTTCACGCAGCACAATGCCCTGCGACCAGCCATCCGAGACGATGTGATGTACCACCAGCACCAGGATATGGTCGTGTGGCCCCTGCCGATAGAGCGTCGCGCGCAGCAGCGGCCCTCGGCGCAGATCGAACGGCTGCTGGATCGCGGCGCGCACGATCTGGACGAAGACCGCCTGAGATTCAGCCTCCAACAGACCGGGGGCGTCGCTCACCGAAAGCGGAACATCGAGCGCGGGCGCAATCACCTGCACAGGCTGGTCCGTCTCGCCGTCGGCGCTCTGAGCAAAGGTGGTCCGCAGCGCGGCATGGCGCTCGACCAGCGCGCTGAGCGCCTGGTGCAATGCTGCCACATCGAGCGTGCCGTGGAGCCGCACGACCAGCGGCAGATGGTAGGCGGCGCTGCCGGGCTCAAGCTGATCGAGGAACCAGAGCCGCTGCTGCGCGAACGATAGGGGCACGATTCGATGATCCGACGACAGCGCTGCGCGCTCGTGAGGTACGGGCGGCGCCGTGAGGATGCCTTCAGCCTGGGCAGTGGTCAGGCGCGCAGCCAGGCCCGCGACGGTCGGGGCCTCGAAGAGCAGCCGCAGCGGCACCTCGTGGCCGAGCACCTGCCGCAGCCGCGTCACCACCTGCGTCGCCCGCAGCGAGTGCCCGCCCAGCGCGAAGAAGTTCTCCTCGACGCTCACCGCCGCCACCCCCAGCACCGCCCGCCACACCCCCGCGATCACCTCTTCCAGCGGCGTGCGCGGCGCGACATACGCCGCGCGCGCCCGGCCTGCTGTGTCCTCCGGCGGCGGCAGCGCTTTGCGATCGACCTTGCCGTTGGGCGTCAGCGGCAGCGCCTCCACCACCACGAACGCGCTCGGCACCATGTACTCCGGCAGCCGCTCACGCAGGAACGCACCCAGCACGACGCCCGGCGAACCATCCGCCCCCGGTTCCTGGTGCGCTACCACATACGCCACGAGGCGCGCATCGCCGGGGGTGTCCGCGCGCACCACCACCACCGCCTCGCGGATCGCCGCGTGCTGCCGCAGCACCGCCTCGATCTCCCCCAGCTCGATGCGATACCCCCGCACTTTCACCTGCTGGTCCAGCCGCCCCAGAAACTCCAGCGTCCCATCCGCCCGGTAGCGCACCCGGTCCCCCGTCCGGTACACCCGCGCCCCCGCTGCGCCCCCGAACCCATCCGGCACAAACCGCTCCGCCGTCAGCGCCGGACGCCCATGATACCCCCGCGCCACGCCGTGCCCGCCGATCAGCAGCTCCCCTGGCGTGCCCAGCCCCACCAGCCGCAACTGCCCGTCCACCACGTAGAGCTGCGTGTTGGCGATCGGCTGCCCCAGCGCCACCCGTCCGGCTCCCGCCGCCACCGGTCCCGCCGCCGACCAGACCGTCGTTTCCGTCGGCCCATACAGGTTCCACAGCCGGGCGACCCGCCCCAGCAGCGCCTCGGCCAGCTCCCACGGCAGCGCCTCGCCGCCGCACAGCGCCGTCAGTCCCGGCGTGCCCGTCCAGCCCGCCGCCAGCAGCAGCTGCCATGTCGCGGGCGTCGCTTGCAGCACCGTCGCGCCCGTGGCGTCCAGCAGCGCCACCAGCCGCGCGCCATCGATCGCCTCGGCACGGGGCACCAGCACCAGCCGCGCGCCGACCAGCAGGGGCAGGAACAGCTCCAGCCCGGCGATGTCAAAGGCGATCGTCGTCACCGCCAGCAGCACATCCTGCGGCCCCAGCCCCGGCTGGCGCTGCATCGCGCACAGGAAGTTGACCAGCGCGCGCTGTGAGATCTGGACGCCCTTAGGCCGTCCGGTGGAGCCGGAGGTGTAGAGCACATAGGCCAGGTGGTCGGGCGTGACCGTGGTGGCAGGCGGCGTCATGGGCTGGCGGGCGATTTGCGGCCACGCGGTATCGAGGCAGAGGGTCTGGCCGTCGTGGGCGGGCAGCGTCGGCAGCAAGGCCTGCTGGGTCACGAGCACAGCAGCCTGGGCGTCGTGGAGCACGAACTGAATGCGCTCGGCGGGATAGCTGGGATCGAGCGGGACGTAGCAGCCGCCGGCCTTGAGGATGCCGAGCAGCGCGACGAGGAGATCGAGCGAGCGATGGAGGCAGACGCCGACGCGGACCTCGCCCTGCGGGCACCCGCCGACGCCGAGGCTGCGCAGATGATGCGCCAGTTGATTGGCGCGCTGATCGAGGGCGGCGTAGGTGAGCGTCTCCGCGCCGCAGACGAGCGCCACGGCGTCGGGCGTGCGCATAGCCTGCGCCTCGATCAGCGTATGGACACACTGATCCTGGGGATAGGCGGCCTCGGTCGCGTTCCAGGTCTGGAGCAGCAACGCCTGCTCGCTCGTCGTCAGGAGCGGCAGCGCGGTGATCGCTTGGTTGGGATCGGCCACGATGCCCGCCAGTAGCATCTGAAAATGCTCCGCCAGCCGTTCGATCGTCGCCGTGTCAAAGAGATCGGTCGAATACTCGACAGAACCGTACAGCCCGTCGGGCTTCTCATGCAGCATCAGGCTTAGATCGAACTTGGCCGTCTGGCTCTCCACGGCCAGCGGCTCGAAGGTCAGATCGGGCAGGGCGATCGTCGTGCGCGGCGTGTTCTGGAGGATGAACATCACCTGAAACAGCGGCGTGCGGCTCAGGTCGCGCTCCGGCTGCACCGCCTCGACCAGCAGCTCGAAGGGCACATCCTGATGGGCGTAGGCCTGTAGACACACACTGCGCACCCGCTCGAGCAGCGCCGCGAAGCTCGGATTGCCCGCCAGATCGGTTCGCAGCACCAGCGTGTTGACGAAGAAGCCGATCAAGCCCTCGAATTCGGGCCGCACGCGCCCGGCGATCGGCGTACCGACCGCGATGTCGGTCTGCCCGCTGTAGCGCGCCAAGAGCGTTTGCCACGCCGCCAGCAGCGTCATGTAGAGCGTGGCTCCGAGGCGCTGGCTAAGCTGTTGCACCTCGACCGTTAGCGCGGCGGGAATGTGTAGCGCATAGTGCCTGCCGCGATACGAGGGCATCGGCGGGCGGGGCCGATCGGTGGGCAGATCGAGCGGGGCGAGATCGGCAAGCTGCGCTTGCCAGTAGGCGAGCTGCTGATCGAGCACCGCGCCCTGCAACCACTGCCGCTGCCACACAGCGTAGTCCGCGTAGTGCAGCGGCAGCTCCGGCAGCACCACCGGATTGTGCTGGACAAAGCCCTGGTAGAGCGCGCTCAGTTCACGCAGCACAATGCCCTGCGACCAGCCATCCGAGACGATGTGATGTACCACCAGCACCAGGATATG
>DASUTC010000367.1 GCA_036374795.1 Herpetosiphonaceae bacterium | reverse complement strand
TGGCGCGCCCGCTCGGCGGGCGTCATGGGCTTGCGAGTGCTGCCTGCCGCTGGGGCCGGGGTACTTGGCGCGGTCCCGCGTGCGGCGCTGGTTTGCTCTTTTGGCTCGGCTTTGAAAGCGGTCATAAGGCACACAAAAAGCGGCGTCTCTGCGCTCCGAAGTGGAAACGCGAGACGCCGCCGATTACCCGATGGCTCTAGGTTGTTCTGGTTTCCATGCTGCCGGTCCTAGGCCCGCTCAGCACGGCGACTACTTCACCAGAAAGCAGTATAAGCGTTCATGTAGTGTCAAGGTTAGGTGCCGTCTCTCCGGCTGTCACGCCTAAGCCGTGGCGTTCCGCCTGTACGCTGCCCTAGCGTCACCCCTGAATTTCAGTCGGTACAGGCCGACCGGGGAGCATGGCGGGCATTGGCTGGCCTGGCAGGTCTTGACCCTGCAACCTCTGGTTTTGGAGACCAGTGCTCTGCGGTTGAGCTACAGACCATCGAATACTGAATGTGGGTAGGAATTGATACCTACTCGCGGCACTGCCTGACCCCTGGAACATCTCTCGTTTCATTGCGGTCGTCACCCGCAAACCTGCATCCTCGGCTATGGTCGGGCTTTTCGTGACTTTGCTTCCGAGAGAGGGATGCCGCCCCTGGTTCTCTGCGCGTGTCCATCCACGCCGCCACATTCGATAGCCCAATTATACCACCCCGCCGCGCCGGGTGCTAGCCCTGCCCAGCGTTGCGGATGCTGGCCCGGATTTCCACCGCTTGCAGTGCTGCACGGCAGATCGCCTCTGGCAGTGCGTCGGCGGTAACGGTATTCGCCGCATAGATCGTACAGTGCCATTCGTAGGGCTGCCCCAAGTCCCAGCCGAGCGAGCGGCGCGGCTTATGCGTCAGGATCTTGTGGCACTCACCGAACGAAAGAAAGACCTCGATCGCCGCACCCGGATCGACTGATGGATCACGCGGATCGTCAACACTCCACAACTCAGCTGCTATCAAACGATCACGCATCACCATCTCCAATATTCACAATCCGCCCGACGACGCGCCCGCTGGCGTCGCGTAGCTCTAGCGTGTTGGGCGGCAGATCGCCAGAGTAGAGTACAGACACAGGAACACCGAGATTCCACGTATGCCGCCGACCGTCCGCGCTCACCTCGTCAGCTTTGGGCATGGTCAGGCCCAGCGCAAGCGCCGAGAACGGGGTATCGTCGGCGCTCGGTGCGGCATCCAACACCCGTGCAATCGTATCCCGCCAGGTCTGCCCAGCTTCCGCCCCTGCAAGGCCCGCCTGTGTGATGCGATCGAGATCAGCCGCCGATAGTCCGCATAGGGGATCGTTATCAGGATTTTGGTCCATAGCTCCCTCACTGCTCTAAGACGGTTCTGAGCATCGCCGATGGACGTATATACCCATCATCGCAGATCCAACAACCGGGATCTGCTTCCTCAACTACACGAACGATCTGATTAGTATCCAATACTCGAACGATCGCGCCTGGTTTGACTGTTGTAATTTGATCTTCCATACCCTCAGTATACACCCCGCGTCAAGGATTTAGCGCATCCCAACGCCACAAACTACCGATTATGATGCTCCCGCCGCTCCGGGCGCACCACTTCGCCGCGCTCAACCCGCGTCGGCACCGAGCGCGGCAGATCGAACAGATCTTCCCAGCCGCGCAGCAGCGCCAGCAGCGCCTCGCGGACCTTCATCGCCGCCGGTCGGCGCTCGGCCTGCATGAGCAGCAGCGCCCGCTCGGCCACGCGGGGAGCCAGGCGCTCGGCGAGTTCGTCGAGTCGCGCTTCGGTAACGGGATCGTCTTTGAGGACCGGGCGCGGTGCGGGGGCGATGGTCATGTGAGTCTCCGTGTGATCACATCTTCGGCAATCTTGGCGGCGACGCCGCTCTGCTCCACTTTGCGGGCGGCGTCCTCGTCGGTGGTCCAGACACCTTTGTGATAGGGCGCTTGCTTCTTTTTGTTCTGCACAAGGTCGCTGTAACTGGCTGTGTTCGTCAGCGTCGCGCCGCCTGCGCCGGGCTGGATAATCCACTTGCGGCCCAGCGTCTCGGAGCGCGGATCGCTGCCGCGCCGGTAGGGGACGGTGATCTGCCCTTTCTTGAGCGCCGCAAAAAAGAACCGGCGCTGCTTGGCGCTCGTGAACGGCTGCGGCTTGCGCGCCGCCAGCGGGTAGGGCGTGACCTCGTTTCGGACCTCTTCGGCCACCGCCACGCCAATCACCCGCGCCAATGGCTCCGGGTCGGCCTTGTCCAGGACGGAGAGCACATCGCCGATGTTCACATCAATCGTCAGCTTCATGCTAGTCTCGCTTGCGGCGCTGGGTCACGCCGCACCGGCAGCGCGGATGCCCCGGCGGCAGCGTGTCGGCGTCGGTGACTTGGCCGTTCTTCGGCGCGCACTTCGGGCAGACGCGCTCGTCGTTGTTGGTTTGCCAGATGAACTCGTAGTCCAGTCCTTGCTCCTTCAGATAGTCGTTATAGACTTTCGCCGCCTGCGCGTTGGCCCGCGTGATCTCAGTGGTGGCAATCACATCCGCTTTCGCCGCGCCGAAATAGGGAGCCAGCAGCTGCGCGACCTGCTGCCGTGTCATGCCCGACGTGGCGCGGTAGGTCGTGATGGCTTTGATCAGCGCGTCCCGCGTCGTGCCCGTCATGCCGCCCACCGCACCCGGCACATAGGACGCCGCCCACTCCTGCGCCAGCGCCGCCGCCTGCGCGCCATCCATCGCCACGCCCACCGCATCGACCTGGAGCGCCACACCGCTCACCACGGCATCGACGAGCGCCGGCAGGATCGCCGCCTTGAGCGCGGACTCCAGATCGGTCAGGTCGGGCGTGTCGCCGTCGATCACGGCATCGACCAGCCGCCCGCTGAAGCGCTTCAGGATCGTCTCCACCTCATCCAGCAGCGCCTGCTCCTGGGGTGTAAGCTTCGCTGTCTTGATCTCCACCGCCGTAAACGCCGCCCGCACCGCCGCCGCGTCGTGGGCCTCGCCGAGCGCCTGCCGGATGCGCTGCTGCTCGTCTTTGGGAATGGCCGCGCTCTCGAACTTGACCGCCGCCGCGCTTTTGCCCGCCCGCACGGCCTTGATCACCTTGCGCTCCCAGCGGTCGAGGTCGATGGCTTTCAACTCCTCGGTGGCGTCGGGCGGCACCTCCTCGATCGGGGCGTCCTCTGGCGGCACCTCGTCGGCGATCGGCTCCTCTGGCATCTCGGCTGCCGCTTCCTCCTCCATCGCCGCGATCTCGTCTTCCATCAACAGCGACGGCTCCGAGGTCGGGATCGGCGTGCCCTTCTCCAGTTCGGAGATCAGCATGAGCCCGCGCACGTCGCCGATCGGCTCGTCGCCGACACGCTCACGCAGCTGATCAATCGTCTCGATCTTGGCGTAGAACTCCAGCTCACGCAGTTTCAACTCGCGGTCTTCGGGCCGGATGTCCTTGAACTCGGCCCGGTACTGCTCCCCCCACCAGCGCGGCATGGTCTGTGCGTTGATGTCTTCGGCCAGTCGCACGAGCAGCGGCCACACCGCGCCCGCGATCATGGTCGCCCGCGCCTGCTCCGCATTGGCCCGGTTCGCCCGCTCCGACCAGTAGCCCTGGGGAAAGCCCAGCGTGCGGTCGATCTCTTTCTCGGAGAACTGCCGCCCGGCTAAGAACTCGGCGTCCTTCTGCGTGCGCCCGAACGGCTTATAGTCCATATCGCCCGCCCGCGCCACCGCCACGCCACGCCGAGTGCCGCCAAAGAAGTCACGGATCTCCTGCCGCACGCGGGCCAGATCGCCGTCGAGCGTGTCGCGGGGGATGGTAATCAGGCCATCCGGGACCGCGTTCTGCTCGCGGAAGAAGCTGCGATTCCACTCTGCGGCGGCCAGGTCCGTCTCGATGCCGAGATGTGCCGCCGCTAGGAAGCTCAGGCCGTCGCGCACGTCAAAGATGTTGACCGAGCGACTGAATGTGATGTACTCCGGCGGGATGATAATCGGATCGGCGTCCGGGCGGCTCTTGAAGGCATAGCCGCGTACCAGATCCTTGGCATCCGGCAGCGCGCTCATCATAAACGGCGGGATCGGCCATAGCTCCGCAATTCCACCATCGCCGGGCATCCAGTAGAGATAGGACTTGGAGGCCAGCACGTAGCTCCAGCACCAAAAGCTGATCAGGTAGGAGCGGCCCATGTGCGGGTTTGGGCTTTCCCATAGCAGCTCCAGGTTGTGATTCTCGACATCTTCGAGCTTCTTGCCCTGCCGCTCCTTGACGACCAGTTCGGCGGCGCTGGCCTCGTTGGCAATCGCCTGCAAGTCCGAGTACACCCAGGGCGAGCGGATCGCCGTCTTGGCCCGCTGTTCGTCCTGGCTGTTCGTGTTGCCGCGCGCTTCGAGCACATCCCACCCAGGAAACGACATATAGGACGTTGGCACACCGGAACGCGCCGGGTACAACTCCCCCGGCGCAGGCGGGCGGGCCTTGAACGCGCTGTCCAGCGCCGCGAACGTCGCGCCGACGCGGGAGAACCAGGATGCGGTGCCGCTGCTCATGCTAGGATGCCTCTGTGTTAGATTGCTGTCCGTCTGTCAACTGCTCCAGCGCATAGAAACCGACAAAGGGAGCCAATGCAGCCACAAGCGCTAGCCGCTGCTTCCCCCACTCGCGATCGCTAGAGTCTGGAGACTGCAATGCCTTCTCAATTGTCGGAAGACAAGCACAGAGCTTATCGGTTATGTCGGTAATGTTCACCGCTGCCTCCCCGCCTGATAGCCCGCCTGATAGCCCGCCACGCACCACAGCGCCCACCGCACGCCGACCCCGACCGCCAGCCCGACCAGATAGCACCCGCCCGCCGTGAGCCAGAGCAGCGCCGCGCGGAGCAGATGCAGCGCATGGACGAGGATGGCGCGGAGTCGTTGCATGTTAGGCAGCCAGTCGCTGCACCAGCGACTCCTTGATCTCTTCGAGTTTGTCGATCACGACTTGCACCGCGCCGGGATGTTCGAAGATCAGCACCACTGAGCCCTCGACCGGATAGACCGCTTGCCCTGCCTGCCGCGCTGGGACTTCCCCGCCGATCTCACTTGAGCCCAGGCCCGGCTCCAGCAGCAGCATCGCCGTCTCGCCTACTTCGTGCGGCTGATAGGCTGCCGTGACCGACACCTCACCACGGCCCAGCGTCAAGATCCGCGCACCGTCCCAACTGCCTGTTACCTCGGTCTCGTTGCTCTCGCTCACCATGCACTCCTTTAGCCAAATGCGCCGATCGCGCTACTGGTGCGCCCAACGCCGCTATACGCCAGCGCCAGCGCCATCACATAGTCGTCATGCATCCCGCCCGGCGCGCTGTAGCGGATGAGGCCACTCGGCAGCCGCTCACTCTCATACGCCTCAAGCTCGGCAATCTGCGACTCGTCGGGTAGGATTTGCAACGTTTCGCGCTCAAAGGCCAGCGCTAAGGCGTCGATAATCACGCTCTTGGTCGCGCTCGTCGTCTGGAAGCCGCGCACCCGCAGGCCGTCGCGGCTCAGCTGCTCGACGAGCGGCCCGCCCATGCTATTCATCTCGGCGACGACCGTACAGCGCCCAAACCGCTCCCACATCGCCCACAGCCGCGCCCGCTGGAGTGCGTAATCGGTCGCCGTCATGCGATCAACCGCCACCTGCTGCATCAGCGTCGCGTCGATCACACTGAACACGGTCGCATCGTTCGTGCGGCCCCAATCCACGCCGATGATATAGGCGTGCCCCTCGATCGCCTGCGTCTGCGGTATGGCCGTTGCCTGCCGGCGCACGCCACGAAACACGCCGCCCGCATCCTCGATAAACTCGGCGAGGATCTCCTGCCGAAAGGAGCGCTCCGGCATCGTGCGGTACAGGTGCTCAATCTCCTTCCAGGGCAGATCGGGGTTTTCCAGCGGATGCGGCGCGCGGACCAGGCCCTGCGCCGTAATCGTCGCCCCTAAGCTCGGTGCCTGAAAGAAGACCGTTTCGGGATCGTCGCCCCGCTGCGCGGCCATGCACTCCCGCCAGAACCAGTTGCGACCTTTGGGCGTGCCGCCTGCCAGCAGCCAGCCGTTCGTGTCCATGAGCATGGGCCGCAGCACTTCCACCCAGGCGACTTCGGCAATATCCGCCACCTCGTCGAGGACAATCCCGCCGGCTGTCTTGGACCGGGCATTCTCAGGATCGTCGAGTGAGCGAAAGAGCATCTGCCCGCGCCCAAGCGTGGCGGTCATGCGCGACTGATTGAAGCTGATCACCTCACGCCCCGCCCGCCGCAGCTCCTCCCAGGCTGTGAATACCTGATCATACGTCGGCGCGCCCCACACAATCGGCGTGCCACTCGCCGCCGCCTCGACCATCAGCGAGACAAACAGCGTGGTTTTGCGCCAGCGCCGCCCCGCCGCCAGCCAGGTAAAGCGCCGCCGGTGCGTGCGCACATGCCGCTGGCCGGGATGCGGATAAGGGAGCCTGATACGTTTGCTACTGGTCGCGCCAATCATTCACATACTCGATCTGGATATTGCCGCTATGGTTGAGATTTGCGTCCACACGCTCCCGGTACTTGTCGGGCCGATGCGCCTTGAGCAGCGTAGTCATGAGCGTATCGGAGTACTTACGGATGTACAGCGGGTTGCCGTCGTCGCCGATGATCTGCCCATCCTGATCCCTGCCGACCCGCCCGATCACCGGCTCTTGCACGCCGTCGCGGGCGCGACGCCATGCCTCCCGCTCCAGGCTATCAACCGCCTCGTCGAGCGCATCATCCCACTGCTGCCGAAAGTCGGGATCGGCCTCCCGCCACTCATACACGGTTGATCGGCCAACGCCCGCCGCTGCTACTGCGTCGCTGACATTGCCGCACTTCCGCAACTCCACGAGAAACACCGCCCGCGCGCGTGTACGTGTCCGTTTTGTCTGTGCCCGCCCGGTCATCCTACGCCCCCGCAATCCCAAGATCGTGCTCAAGCTGCGCCCAGAGAGCCCACCATTCCGCCGGCGTGCAGGTAGGCCGGTATCGCCCGCCCGCGATCAACTGCTCACAGTGTCGGCGAAAGGCATCAATACGAATCTTGAGATCCATGTGGGTATCCTCTTCAAATATGCGGTGCTCCGGCGAACATGGGCGGAGCACCGCTGAGCACGCTGGAGCGTTCGAGTTGGATGTGTGCCTGCTGATCTGGCGGCAGCTAGCCTGCCTGCGGAGTGCGTTTGCGGACACACTCCCAAAACGTCCACCAGGGAAAGCCCTTTGGGTCGGTCTTGCCGAGCGTATCAACCTGATAATGCCCGACGACCGGCAGCGGCCCGAAGCGGCCCAGCCATTCGACGACCTGCGCGGCGCACGCCTCGACCTGCGCCGTCGGATACGGGTCGCGCCCGTTGTTCCGGTTCTCTAGCTCGATGCCGAGTGCGATCTTATTCAGCCAGCGATTACCCCACAACGCGCTGCGGCCTACATGCCCGCACGACACGAGGTCATCGGCCATCTTGTAGATCGTGCCGTCCTTCTGGATCAGGCGATGGATCGACAGTCCTTCGGGGTTTTCGACCAGCCATTCGCGGCTATCCGTGCCGGCGGTTGCATGAATCACAATCAGGCGCGGCGTAAGCACCCCGTAGGTGTGCTTCGTCGGCAGATCCGTGATCGCGAGTGGTGGCGTTGCGAAATACATCCTCAATCCTCCCGATCCCACCAGGCCGCGCAGCCCGGCGCAAACAACACCGCGCAGAACAGCGCGAGACAGAGATAACTCACGATCATCAGCGCGCCCGCCGATCGGTATCGAACAGCCCCGCCGCCCGCACCTGCTGGCTCCCGAACTCGGCCAGCGTGATCAGCCAGGTCGAGCGCTTGGCGTGCTGGAAAATCCCCTGCTGCACCCCGAACGCGGCTAAGATCGCGCCGACCGTCTCGACCGGGAGCGGCCAGAGCAGCGCCTGCCCGTCAAACCACTGGCCGAGGAAGTACGCGCCCGCCGCCAGCACAAACGACAGGTAGAACTTGACGAGATCCGGCCACTCGCAGCGGCCAATCAGCGCGGCCAGCGGCACCGAGAGCGCGATAAACAGATTGGTCCAATTCACAACGTCGAGATCCATCTAAGGCGCTCCTAGTAAACGAGCAATGCCGGTCAAAATATCGTCGCCGGTGACGAGCCCGATCAGCGTGAGCAGCAGGCCCATGCCGACCAGGATATAGCGGATCTTGGTGCGCTCGTCCTCCAGCGTGCCGATCCGCGTCTTGAGCGTCGCCATGTCGATCACAATCTGGGGTACGGGCGCAACATCTTTATGTAAACTCTCGACGCGACCTCGGATCAAGTTGAGCTGGGTACGAATCCCCTCAACCCCCCGCCGATCATTGCCGTCAACCAGATCCGATAAGCGCTCCACAGATTCGCGCATATCCGACATAGCGGTGGTTAGTGCCTCTAGGCCAGTCCGTACATCTTGTAGCAATGTTGTCTCAGTTGATGATGTCACAGCCCGCCCCGGTCGTCGTCGTGTCGTCATAGCCCTCGATCATCCGCTCGGCCTCTCTCCCTCTGTGCGGATTAACAAACAACGGCGCAGGGAGCTAGACGAATCAAGCTCCTGCACCGCAGATTTAGTATAGCACCGATTTGACATTCATGCAATCATCATGCCTAGAAATTGCATGAATGTACTGGTATACTACGGATAATCCGCACCGCCGCCCGCGCCCGCCTGGCCCTGCTCGGTGGGCGTTGGTGTGTCAGGACATATAGGTCACTGATGACGATTCGCCACGCAGTAAGTTAAGCGCGAATTGCAGCGCTTCAGCCTTAGCCGCACACTCTGCCCGGTAGGCTTCCTCGCCTGGTTGTTTTCCACGAGCGCACCAACTGTAAAATCGGATCTGCTCTTGAAGTGCGGCTTCAAGCAGGGGGATCGTGAAGTCAAAAATCATGCACTCATCGTCGGCGGGCTGCTCTGGCCCTGAGTCAGACGGATCGCGCTCAATCTGCCCGTCATCAAACAAGTGGTAGCCCATCTCCTCAAGTTGATCGCTTGGATCGTCAATCCCGATCCACCAGTTCGGCTCGGCAGGCTGCCAGTCCGATCCATCGTCGCGCACGGCCCACGCCCGCACACGATAGATATGTGGCGCGGGACTGCCGGGAGCCGCAAACCAGTGGAGCACCGCATAGTGTGCCACATGCGCCAGCGCGTCCTCTTTGGTCATTGGTTCGATCTGTTCTGTCATTATGTCACCTCCACCATAACCCCGTTCCGCCAATACTCGCCGCGTCCGTCCGTCGCCAGCACGCCCGCCTCGACGAGCGCCCGCAGCTTGTTCTGCGCCGCCCGCTCCCGCACGCCCAGCAGCGACTCAACATCTTGCCGCCCGATGCGCCCGCACGTTTCCAGATGCGCGACGATGCGGGCCTCGTCACTCCCCGCACCATAGCGCACGATCGGGACGTGCGGCTCATGCGGGAGCGCAGCCGGGATCGGCGGCGGGGCCGGATCGGGCGTGCGGTCGTCGGGATCGGCCTGCGGCACCGTCGCGGCGTCGTGCGGCGTCGCATCAGGTCGCACGTCCACCGGAAGATCGATCGGTGCGGGGGCATCCTGCGGCGCACCTTCGGAGGCACGAACACGCCACGTCATGCGGGGCCAGATGCGCCACTGCCAGAATCGCAGCCATGCCCAGCGCCGGCGCGTGCGGGGGCGTGCGGTTGGATACCAGAGCCCGCCACGATGTTGCTGCGTGCGTGCGGTCGCATAGAAGTTCATGCTAATCGTACAAATCATCAGCGGCGGCACCGCCGCAAGAAAAGCGATCGGACCAAACTCCCACACCGCATAGACCGACATGATCGACGAGTACACCGTGATCAGGCCGATCGTCGCCCAGGTCCAGGCCGTCGCGCCGTACAGCTCGGCGTAGCGCAGCACGAAGATCAGCAGCAGCTCGATCGAGAGCGATCCCGTGATCGCATACGCGCCCTCCAGGCTGTAGGGCGAGTCGATCTTGAGATGCTTCTTATGGCCCATGTAGAGGGTGATCCACTGATGCACGGTCAGCAGCAGCAGGATCGTATGCTTCGGCGTGAAGAAGTCGAGAAAGCGCCCGCGCTGGTCGTTCATGGCGTCGGCTCCTGTTTTGGCTTACCGCGCCCGCGCCGCGTTTGGCGAAAGCGCTCTACTTCGTCGGCTTCAATCCACCAATCGCGCCCGCGCTTCTCAGCCTTGAGATTGCCGCGCTTAATATGCGCCTGGACGGTTCTAAGGGATAGTCCAAGCACTGTAGCGGCTTGCTCAGTGGTCATTGGTGCGGTAGCCTCGTTCCTGCAACTTCTGCCGCATCATCGTGTGCCACTGCTCAGAGCCCATATGGTCGCGCTGTCCAAGATACGCGGAAATTAATTCTGCATCGCGCTGCATATCAGCGTTGGTTGTCTCATAGATAACGCCACGGTAAGTCGTTCCGCGTGGCATATTCGGATCGCCATCAAGTTCAACAGCATCGTCATACGATCCAGGACTGTCATCAAGGCCGGATTGAAAGCCTGCTGGCAGTTCGCGCCACACATGATCGCTGCCGGAGCCATGCTTCGCTTGAAATTGTTGTACCAGATCGTTCGTCAGATCCTTACGTCGGATGATGATCGTGTTATTCGTCAGCACTGAAATCATTGTCGCTCCCCTTACTTGCTATGTCGTTATTGTACGCCATGACGTACAATAAGTCAAGTGCCTAGAAGGACCAATTTTGTCGAGATTTGGTAAATAAATACCGCGCCCTGCGGCGCGGCTCCCTCCCCTTTTTGGATCAATTCATTTACACCGCGACAATCTGATCATACTCCCGGCTCGCCTGCGTGTAGAGCGTTGATCCGCCCGGCTTGGCTCCGGTCAACACCTCGATAATCTGTTTCTTGCCGAGCGGCGTGGGCTGACTGCGGAGCCGTTTCACGATTTCAGGGTCCAGGATCGCGCCGCTTTTGGGCTGCTGCGAAACCGTTTCGATCGTTTCTAGGTGTTTCGGATGCGCTACCGCAAACGTCGGCATATTTCCCTCAGTTTCACGATCCCGCACCAGATCGATCGCCTCTAGAATATCCCGCTCCCCGCAGCGCAGCGCCTGGAACGGCTGCGGCGTGGGCTGGCGCACGGTCTTGATGATACCCCGGCCCGGCGTGCCGTCGATCACCTGCTGTAAAGCGTTATGATCGACCTTGGAGCCGAACAGCATCGCGACGGCGGTCTGGTCATACGCGCCGAAGTGCGCCCGCGTGACAAACTGCTTGGAGCCGTCGCGCCCGAAGTTTTCCGCCCGCATGTATTGAAAGCCGCCCTGCACCAGCACGCCCGCGCCCCGGCCAATCTGAAGCAACGACCGCAGGTTCTCGGCCAGCGGCGCGTTCTTGCGGGACGCCTCAAGCGCGGCGTTCAGCTCATCGACGATGCAAATCACCACCGGCAGTGTCTCGCCGGTCACGCTGGCATACGCGCTGTAGTTCTCCACGACGCGCTCATAGCGCCGCGACGTGTCCTCGAACAGTTCATAACGCGTGCGGACCATGCCGCCTAGCTCGCCCAACATCTCGGCAATCTCGCCGGGCTCGGTCAGGATGCCGGACTCAAACAGCGCCGAGCGGCTCCAGGTCGCCGACAGTTCGCGCTTATAGTCGGCGGCGTAGAGCTGGAGCGGCACGCCCGCCGCCACCATATGATGCAGCTGCGCGATCATGCTGTTGATCGCATTCGTCTTGCCTGAGCCCGTGTCACCATGGTAGAGCCCATGGTAGCCGTGGCCGAGCTTGAGCTGGAGCAGTTCACCACTCGCCAGCACGCCGTAGGCCAGGTGCGCGGGCTGGATGCGATCCCGCACCCGCGACAGCTCGACAATGCTGGGCAGCTGCGGCGCATCGTCGTCGCGATCTTCGGCCGCTGCCGCAGGAGCCGGCAGCGCATCGCGCACATGCGGGGCGTAGTGCAGCGTGTGCGGGACGTTGACCGCCGGAGCACCGATCGCCCGGCGCGTCTGGTGCTCGTCCGCAATCGAGGCAATCGCGATCGTCGCGCTCAGTTCCCGCACGGGCACGGGCAGCATCCCGTCGCGCGCATAGATCAGCCGCGCCTTGTGCTGCGCGACCGCCAGCGCGTACCATGCGCCCGCACCGGCGACAACCGCCACCGCAGCCAGGACCGCAGCGCCCGCAAACGCGCCCGCACCGATCAGGATGCGGGTCGCACTCGTTTTGACGGGCGCAAGCGCCTGCTGCTGCGCGACATACTGCGCCGCATCGAAGCGCGCACGCTGATCGGCCAGCACACGCTCGGCAGGGGTTTGCCCGCACGAGACGAGCGTAAAGACCACGAGAGCAAAGACGAGGGCCAGCACGAGAAAGGACGCCGAGCCGAGGACGGAGACGCGAGAAGACTTCGATCGCATGAGTAGGCTCCTGTTGGAGCCGCCGGTGTTCTGCTATACTACTGGCGGCGGCTGGTGCTTTCAGTCCGCTAGTCCAGGGCTGGGGCGTCGCAAGCGACCCCGGCCCGAACCATTTACTAGCCGTAGTATAGCACGTTCTACGACAGATCGCGACAGCGCACGACGCCGCGACATGGCGCACGCAGGGCAAACGAAAACCGCCCCGATTGGGGCGGTTTTCGTGTCACATTTTAGACCGCTTGTTGCTGTTCGGCCACCGAGCGCGACGGGAACGGGCCGCGATAGGTTTCCATGACCTCATTCCTGGGAGGGTATTCATCAAACCATTCGACCGACTCACGATACGATTCCGCGTTGCTGTTCGGCTCGTACTGCCGGACCACGTACCAACCTGCACCGTCCTGTTGTTCGTTCATAGTGAACCTCCATAAAAACGCATGTAATCTCGCGCGGCGGCTGCACTCAGGCTGCGCCGCGCGTGCTACAAACTAATCCTGATCTCGCCGTCGCTGGTTTTGACAACAATCTGGCGCGTGCCTGATTCGGTACGTTTGATAATCGCCGGGCCTGCTGCGATCGGGCTGTAGCCGCCATCATTGTCCACAAAGCCAATCCGCAACGGTCGGTCCTGAGCAATCTCAATTTTCTTTGGTGCTTCTCGCTGAGGCTTGCGCCCCGCTCCTGGTGCGCGGGGCTTGCCCGAACGATTGCCGCTCCCATCACCGCCCATGTATTCCTCCTAAAAGTTCAGGTCATCAAGGGTATTGCAATCGTCCTTGTTCGTTCGAATGATATAGTGCGAGGTCCAGCTTGTTACCGCTTCGTTGCTGTCGATGATGTCCGCTGCTTCGTCGGCGTGTTCACGGTCGAAGATAAACGTTTGTTCGATGTTCATTCCAGACTTGACGGTGAACACTTCGAGCTTGTACTTCCCAACCATACCAGCGCCTTCGCTTGCAATCTGCATATCGATGGTCTTCTTGCTTGGCTTAGCAGTCATGTCCGCATCTCCTTATTACTTGCTATGTCATTATTATATCGGAAATTATAATAAAGTCAATATAAATCTGGTAAAGATTTACGGCAATTTCAGGCACAATAAAACCACCCGCCAATGCTGACGAGTGGTACCGCGCCATGTCGCAACCTGTCGCTACCCGCCAAACAACCGCTTATACCACGGTCGCCGCGCCTGTTCCAACTCTTCGCGCAACCGCTCGGCCTCCTGCTCCAGATGCCCCGCCCGCGCCTCAGCGTCGGCAAGTTGTCGCCGTGCGTCAAGCGCATCATCAGTCAGCAGCCGCTGCTGCTCCAGCACGCCGGTCAGCCGCCCGATCTCATGAGAAGCGGCGAAGAGCTGCCGCTCCAGGTCGGCAATGTGCTGGATCGTCGCCTCTGACATAATCTCGGCCTGCGCTTTGGTCTGTGGGCTGAACTGCGCCGCGCGGGCGCGCGCCGCCTCTCCCGCCTGGTACTCATCGGCCAGGCGCTCCACATCCGCCCGCAGATACAACTGCTTGCCGCCCGGCGCGTGGGAAACGTGCAGATTCTTGGTTGCATCGGTAGCCCAGCGCTCGACCGTGCGTTTGCTCACGCCGATCAGCGCGGCGGCTTCTTCGCCTGAGATGTAGTCAGATTCTGGCATAGGGTATACACTAGAAGCGACAGCCTGCGCTGTCAAGCGACGCCGCGACGGATCGCGGTACACTGATTTGGTGAAGATTTCACCACCGAGGGTGGTCAGATCTTCACAAAAGGCGGGGTGGTTTGATAGAATATAGAAGTACCCCGCAGCAAGGAACCAGCATGGCAGATCCACAGGACCGAGGAGCGACGATCCCCGGTACGTTCAGTGCGGTCAATTATGGCGATGCCAGCCGGATCGCCACGCCCGCCGATCATGAGCGTGCCCGGATGATCATGGAACACCGGAAATTCGCCTATAAGGGGATGCTGGCCATCCGCGCCGCGTCCGCGCTGGCCGGGCAGATCTACGCCGAGCATGGGCTGGAGGCGGCGATGGATCTGGCGTCCAGCGTGCCCGAAGAGGACTACCTGCACGACTACCTGCCGAACGCGCCGATCCTCTACAACGACATCGATCCATTTGTGATTGCGTGGAGCCGGCAGCTGCTAGGCGATCGTCCAAACATCGCTTACACGAATGAGGACGTACGCAACATCCAGCAGATCCTTGCCGTTGCGGCCCAACACTTCGGCGCAGCCCGGCGGATCGGCGTCCATGCAACCGGGCTCTGGTATTTCATCGAATCCGACGAGGAGATCCAGGCGATCACGCAGGCGACCTTTGACTTTGCCGCACCGGGATCGCTCAAAACCGTGACCGGCTGGGACGATCCCGGCGACCAGGGCACGACGGCGATCAAGAAGGGCTACCAGCAGAGCGGCCAGACCCTCTACCCACGCTCAGCCGCACAGATCACCGAGTTGATGCGCCCGTGGCAGCCGTACCAGGGCGGACTGATGCCCACGGAGCAGTTCTTTCGCCAGCATGGCCGCTACCGGCAGCTCGACACCGAGGAGAACCAGAACAAGATCGGGTTTGCCGGGCTATTCATCCGACCCTGATGCATCCTGTTGTTGGGCATCGCGCCAGATCCGGTAGGGGCTCGACGGATTGCTGTAGAACGGGTGCTCGGCATGAATGAACTGGTTGGCGACGGGGAACGGCGCGCGATCGGGGATATTCGGCGGCACCCAGAGCAGTGTCAGGGGCCAGAGCTTCGGGAAGAGCAGAATCGGCGGCAATTGAAACGCCAAACAGATCGCCTCAATCACGCGGGCGGTGGGGTTGTCGGCCTTGCCGCTCCGCAGCTTCTGAATAATGTCCACGCTTACATTGTCGCCGTACAGCGCGACATCGCGCGGAAGGAGCGTGCGACCATCCTGATCGCGGTAGGTCGTAAACAACCAATCGACGATCTCTGCCAGCGTCGGCAGTGGCATATCTGGAGAGAGAGTCGCGTTGTCTGTTGGCACAAATAAAAACCCCTTGCGCTACAGGTTGTGGACGTGTAGAATGAGATCAGCCGAATATATTCGGCTCACCCGTATCCTCGAAGAGATTCAGATCGTTTATAGGAACAAGGCACACGATCACCGTTCTGTCACGGCACCCCTCGCCGTGATCGTGTGCCACATATGCAGGACGAACCGATCGCCAGGTCGGGCACCCCCCAAAGGTGAAGGATGGACCATGGACAACCAGGACGTTGTAGAGAGCGTGTGCGCCGAACTCACACTGATGCAGGCACGCAGCGACGAAGCCGCCCGACCCGCGTTTGAAAACCTGATTACTTCGATCCGTCGTGTTGCTTCCGATGCGACTGCAAGCGCTCAACTTGCTGCGCTACCGCCCGCAGGTCTGCTGGCGGGATGGCTGCAAGGGCTTCGATGACCTGAACGATGGCCGGGGAGGCATCCACCAATTCAGTCATAACCGTGCTAGCCGTCGGCGGCAGCCCTTTGTCTTCCGCGTACCACCGAAACAGCCGATCCAGCCAGCGCGCAACCGCGTCGGGCGACGGCTCATCCACGCCATGCATGGGGTCGCGATCGTGGCGCGCAAAGACTTGCGCCATCGCGTAGAGTGTCCGCAGTTCGGGCTCGAAGTGACCACTTAACCAACGTGTAACTTGAGAGGCTTGAACATTGAGCCGCCGGGCAAAGTCCGATTTATTCCAGCCACGCCGATCAATCTCGGCTTCCAGGTTTTTCGCAAATCCGGCAAGTTTTGCATCGCGTTTCGGATCGTTCATCTGCACCCCTCTAGATAGCGTCTTATTATACTAAACGTTTGCACAAATGTATATATTCGTGTCGATTGAGATATTGACATTCATGCAAAAAGGGCGTATGATAATTGCATGAATGTAAAGGATGATCCTATGGAAGAGGTGTATACCAGCGTCACGATCTACCTCCCGCCGAGCCAGCTTCAGGAACTGAAAGCCTACGCCCGAACCCATCACGGCTCGGCATCGCGGAAAAACGCCGGAAACATGAGCGCTGCTGTCCGTCACATCCTCGCTGACTTTTTCGCCCGCCAGCCCGCCGAGCCGTCCGAGACCACCGAAGGAGCCGACCATGAACACCACGCCTGAGACGTGCGGGCACAGCGACGCGAAGTTCGCGTTTCTCGGTCAGATCGACGAGCGCGCGCCGCGTGGGCAGCGCTGGTCGCCAGACAAACTGCTGTGTAAGCAGTGTTTCGCCTTTGCCGTGACCAACAACCTGCATCTCAAGGATCGCCGGCTCTACCCAGCGGCAACCATCGCCTACCTGCGCGAACTGCACAGCCTGGCCATCACGATCGAGGGTCAGCTGGCCGGCACGACGCCGAGCTACCTGGACGGTGCCGACGCGATCCATGCCGTCGCCGTGCAGCACATCGCCGACAACGAGATCGTGCTGGAGCAGATCGCCAGCGGCGAGATCCCGACCGAGACGCAGCTGGCCGAGGAGCGCCGTGAAGCACTGGCGGCGCGGCTGGAGTTCGATCTGGCGGCGTAGGTCATTCATACACCTATGGTACTACGCGGCCTCGTTTTGTAGCGGTGCATTGTTGGTGCAAAAGAGGAAGACGTGAACCGACGAGATCGATTCAATCAATCAAAGTGCGATCGATGTGGGAAAAGCACGCCAGCGCGTCAGAACGGGATCGGGGATCTTTTTGTTCTTTCTGACGAGTTGGGGGAACCACTGACCGATAAGGGCGACTTCTGCAAAGATTGTTGCAGCCGATACAGCCGGGAAAACTGGCTGAAATGGTTTCGCATCCACCGCCCTAGCGTAATCGCCGCCTTCGAGCATCAAGGGAATGAGAGATGACACCTGTTCAGATCGACCTGCTCACCCTGACCACCTGTAGCGCCTACGCCTGCGTTCTGGCGCGGTTCAATCATCGGATCGCGCCCGATCACACCTGGAAGAGTGTTGCCGTGGGCGTGGGTATCTGTCTCGGCTTTGCCCGCCTGCACACCACCAGCCAGCCCGGTGCGACCTGGAACGATCACGAGCGCAACATGCTCCGATCGCTGGCCGTGGGCTGCATCCCGATCGTCCTCTGGCAAGAACTCCGCCGCGACGCCGACCACGCCCGCGCCTGGGCCATTCTGAAAGGACTAGCCACTCATGGGGAGGCCAGCGAGCGATAACGGCACGACGCGCAAGCGCTATCTGGAATTGATTCTTGACGGCCTGCGCTCTCTCAACACGTCCTACACGCCGATCCAGACCGACCTGCGCACGTTACGCGATACGCTCGACGCTCTTCAGGCAGCGCTGCTGCAAAACAAACATCACGAGGCCAGCGCGCACAGCATCGCCGCCAAGCATCACGCCCGGCAGGTCCATGACCATCTAATCGATCAACTGGCACAGCTGGAGCGCGAACTCGGAGGCATTGCGCAACTCGCACAGGAGGGAATCAATCCGCCCGAGGCCAATAGTCGGAGCCGTGCATTCTTCGGAAACGACGAACGGCCTGGCGCAGAACCAAGCCGCTCATCTCCGTCACCTACGTTGGGAAAGGAATAACCCTATGGTAGCACGTCTGATCCGGTTCTTCAAGATCAAAATCTTCCATCACTGCCCGTTCTGTAACGGGCTCGGCTATCACTCGCCGGTCCTGCCGTGCGGGATGTGCCACACGTCGGGGAGGTGGTAGCGATGGCCGCTGATCCCTTGCGCGGCGCAGCACCCCGCGTGCGCCAACACGCACGCCTGAGCGACGCCGAATTGGTCGAGAAGGTGCGCGGGAGCGTACCGCAGCAGCTCCCTGATACGCGCCTGCTGGCCTGTGGACGCTGTGATCGTCCGCTCCAATCCGATAGCGACGGCTTTCTCGCCTGCACCAGCTGTCAACCGCGCTGCTCTTGTCGCGGCCCGATCGTCGTCAGCAAGGACCAGACACGCATCGCACTGATCTGTAAGTTCTGCCGCCGCGCCGCACAGCATCAGCACCAGCCAACGAGGATGCCATGAGCGAGAAGCCGACTACCCCGCCCGACGTGGACTACACGTTCACGGTCCAGGCGACGATCGAGGGCGTGACCGGGCCGCTGGTCATTCGCGCCATGCGAGTCGATGAGATCCGCCGCGCCGTGCACCTGCTGCGCGAGAACCAACTGCTCAACGTGCAGATCCCGGCAGCCTGGAGCTACACGCCCGAAGGCTTGCCGATCTGCCCCAAGCATGGCGTGCCGATGAAGAAGCGCGAGAAGCAAGGCGATGTGTGGCATAGCCATAGTGTCGGCGAGCGAGGCGAGGATCTGTACTGTCGCGGCTATCCCGGCAAAGAGTCGCCGGGCTGGGAGTACTGAGATGAGCACTAAACCGCGCTGTGCAACCTGCAAACAATCGTACCTCCTCATTCCAGCCGATGATGGTAGATGGTACTGCGCACGGCATGATGCACTGCGAAAACAAACCGAACGACTCCTAGAGCGCCTCAAGGCAAAGGAAATTAAATATGACCAAGCCCCTCTTTATCCCTGAGCAGATGCTCAGCGCGGCCCGCGCCGCCGGCTACCAGGACGCGCAGACCTGCCGCGACGAGGACAGCGTGCAGGCGCTGGTCGAGACCGCTTGGTCACAGGTCACGGGCGGACTCACGCCGCACGCCGCGCCGACCTATTACCGCGATTTTCAGCAGCAGTATGCCGCCGGCTGGTGCCGGTGGCTCGATCAACGGGAGGCTCGTCATGTTTGAGATTCCGATGTGGCTTGGCTGGATCATCCTGGGAACGATCGGCGGCGGGCTCACTGTCTCGTTTGCCGTCGCAACCGGGCGCTTTCTGCGCGACGTGGACGAGGCCCAATCGCGGGCGTTCCTGGAGTGGGAAGCCCAGAAGCGGCTGCGGGCGCAGCCAATCGAGGAGGACCAAGCCGCATGAGTAGCTTTGCCCTGCGCGTGCCGACTGCGCACGCTGGCCTTCAGATCCAACCGAACGGCCACTGCTTTATCGTCCTGCCGGCGCACGAGACGACGCTGCGCGACCTGATCAGCCGCAAGGTCCGGGCCGAGTGGCACAAGCTCGTCGGGACCGGCGCGTTCGCGTCGTCGCTCCTGGATCTGACGGGCCCACTGGATCGCGTCGAGACGATGGACGTGGCGGTCGTCGTGCAGCACGCGCTGGCGGCCTGGGAGCGCGGCGCGTTTCTGGTGCTGCTGGGGATGCAGCCGCTCGTCGATCTGGACGCGCCGCTCACGGTCACGCGCGAGTCGCGCATCCTGTTTGTCGTCGTGCCGCCGGAGCCGATCCAGGTGATCGCGCTGCGGCCTGAGCAGCTGCGGGCGGCGTAGTTATGAACCGCCCGACCCTCCTATCCTTCTACAGTGGCGGCGGGCTCGTCGAGGCGGGCCTGCGCGGCCTGGTCGAGCCGATCGGCGCGGTCGAGTACGATCCGGCGATTGCCGACGTATACCGCGCCAATCACGGCGACCATGTGTGCGTGGCGCGCGTCGAGGATCTCACGCCCGCCGCCTTCGACCGACCTGACATGCTCTGGCTCTCACCGCCCTGCCAGGAGCACAGCGCCGCCCGCAATAAGGCGCTCGGCAGCCGGGACGATGCCGACGCCGGGCTGGCGGTCCTGCCGTTTCTCCGCGCCTGGCAGCCGCCGTTCGTGTTCGTGGAGAATGTCGAAGGCTACAAGCGGGCGCGGAGCTTCAAGGCGATCATCCACACGTTGGCCGAGCTGGGCTACTGGTACGACGTGCAGGTGCTCAATGCCGCTGACTATGGTGTCCCGCAAACCCGCCGCCGGCTGATCGTCCGGGCCTGCCGGGATGGCATGATGCCGCAGCTACCCCAGCCGCAGCCCTGGATCGGGTGGTACGCGGCGATCGAGGATCTGATCCCGACACTACCCGAATCCGAGTTCGCTGAGTGGCAGCTCAAGCGCCTGCCTGAACAGTGGCGATCATTCATGCATCCCTACACCACAGCAGACGGCACCACGCCGCCGCGCCTGGACGATGAACCAGCTTTCACGATCACGTCAACCGTCGGCAAGAATATGCCCCGCGCCTTCCTGGTCGGCGGCGCGAACACCAGCGCCGCCCAAGCCGCGCCCGGCGTCGGAGTCTCCGACGCCGCCGAGCCTGCGCGCTGCGTGAATGCGAGTAATAGTTCGCACTGGCGGGCGTTCCTGGTGGATGGCAAGCCAGGGGATTCAGGCTCCTATGTTGCCGTACGCAACGACGGTGAGCCTGTGTTCACCGTCGTTGCGTCGTCAGGACATAAACAACCGATCCGCGCCTGGCTGGAGCAGGGCCGCGTCGTGAAGATGACTCCACGGGCATTAGGGCGGTTCATGACCTTACCTGATTGGTATCAACTGCCAGCGCAGAATAGCCTCGCCACCAAGATCATCGGCAACGGCGTGCCGTCGCGCTTTGCCCGGCAGATCGTCGCCGTGACCTGTGGCCTACCCCTGGGAGATCTCACATGACCGACACCTACACCTGCCTGATCTGCCGCCCGCTCCCCGACCGCTACGGCCCGCTGGATTTCCCGATCACGACGTTCGTCTGGTTCTGGGAGATCGATCGCTACCTCGTCGCCCCGCTGCCGACCTACCCCGACCAGGCCGCGCTGGCCGCGCACCTCCTGGCCGCGCATGGCATCGGCGCTGCGCTGGCGAAAGGGCGGCGGCTCCGGGATCGCTACCGGGCTGAGGCGTACGACCAGCTGCTCACGCTGCGAGGTGCGGGCGGGCACGAGCTGGCGCTGCTGCACCGGGAGGGCCTATCATACCGTAGAAGCATGGATACTTCGATCAGAACCCCGATTCGTGCATAACACAGACGGCGGAAGCTATGCTATACTCAAGGTGTCTAGGTAATCATGTATGTTTAGCGATCGGGCTGCTGTTCAGCAGGGTGCTTTGTTGCACCGTTACAACAAAACCTAATAAAAACACGCCGAGCAGGTCGCTAGTGATTGCCTAGACACCAATTGCAGCAGCTCGGCGTGTTTTTATATCTCGCATTTGCATGAATGTAAAAGATTGTTTTGCTTTCATGCAAACCTAGAGGCGTTATGAGTCAACCGAAAGAACGCCCGATTTTATTCTCTGGTCCGATGGTTCGGGCGATCCTGGCAGGAACCAAGGTGCAGACGCGGCGGGTTATTGCGCCGCAGCCAGAAGTCTGGAATGAGGAGCGCCTACATGGATCACCGCTCCTCTTCGCCTGGAAAGACAAGGTAAACACGCCTGCCAACATCGCCCCCTATTGCATGAAGCGATTTTGTCCATACGGTGAACCGGGCGATCGGCTGTGGGTACGGGAAACCTTCTGTATTGAGTCGAACTTCAATATCGACAGCGACTACCAGCCGCCATTTGATGATGGACGACCTGTGAAGTGGACAGAAAGCACAGAGTACGGCGACTATTGGCAGCAGTGCCACTACCGCGCCACCGATCCGACGCCTGAGCTGGTCGGTGAGGATGAGGACGATCCCGGCTGCCGTTGGCGTCCATCCATCCATATGCCGCGCTGGGCCAGCCGAATCACCCTGGAGATCACCGAGATTCGCGTGCAGCGCGTGCGCGACATTAGCGGCAAGGACGCACTGGCGGAAGGTGTGACCCTGCCGGAGATGGCAAACGGCCCCGCCGACCCGACCGCCGAATTTGCGGCGCTGTGGGACAGCATCAACGAGGCACGCGGCTACAGCTGGGCGAGTAATCCCTGGGTCTGGTGCATCTCCTTCAAGCGCATCGTCCAGGCCGAGCAGAGCACGGCGCAGCCAGCGCGGAAGGCGGCGTGATGACGAAAAAGGCGCGAAAAACACTCGACACGCTGCCGACGCTCTTTGCGCTCTCGGCTCGCGACGGCGATACCTGCCGCTACTGCGGTAAAGCGCTCTATTCACCACAGCTTGTGTCCGACATGCAGCGCTTTACAGGCGCGACGCATTGCGGCGAATCGTGGTGTACGCCTGAGCGTCACCCATCCTGCTACTACATCGATCCAGCCACAATCGACAAAACGAAAATCCCAACCATCGATCATGTTATCCCGCAATCAAAGGGCGGCACGCATGATTTATCAAACCTCGTTCTCGCCTGTCGCTCTTGCAATTCTCGCAAGGGCGCACGCATGACCGAAGGACTCAACGATGAACGATCATTTTAGCTTCCGCTGGGGAATACACGTCCTTGATAAACTCAAGTTCGTACCCGTGTATGATTTCCTGCTGGACAGCTACGCTGAACTCGGCATCTCACCCGCTGAGATGATGTTCATTATCCACCTGAGCCAGTTTCACTTTGAGAGCGAGCGCGGGCGCGCAACACCGAGCCTTGCCACGATCGGCAAGCGCATGGGCTATGCCGATGCGCAGATGCCGCGCCGCCTAGCAAAGAGCCTCAAGCAAAAGGGGATGCTTGAGGTGATCGATCACGGCAGCGAGGGAAAACCGAACGAGTACAATTTTGCTGGGTTCAGCCGCCGTGCCTGGGAGATCTGGCTCAGGAAGAACGATCAAGGGACTATACATTATGATACCCCTGTACAATCGTATAGCCCTATACAGAATGATACCCCCTCCCCTATACAGGAATATAGCCCCCCCCTATACGCCAGTATAGGCAAAGAAAAAGAAGAGAAGAATCAGAATCCAAAGAATCAGAGAGGGGGGAAACTAGCGCCGCTTGCAGCGGACGCCGCCCCCGCCCCGGTTGAAAAAAAGGCTGATGATGGGCAATCGAAGAAACGAGCGCCCAAACAGATCGACGCCGCACCCGTTGCCGATAACCTGCAATCTCCCAAGCCACCGAGCAAGGCCGCCAAGCATCAATCGCTGCTCGCGCAGTTCGACGCGACCGGCCAGCAGGCGATCAAGCTCTACCAGGCCGCGTTCGGGCGCTACCCCAACGAGATCCAGATGCGCGACATCGCCGAGAAGGTGCGCGATCTCGACCGCTGGCAGCAGGTGCTCGACGACTGGCAGTTGAACGGCTGGAACTGCGCCA
Organism: Herpetosiphonaceae bacterium; assembly: GCA_036374795.1. Classification (NCBI taxonomy): domain Bacteria; kingdom Bacillati; phylum Chloroflexota; class Chloroflexia; order Herpetosiphonales; family Herpetosiphonaceae; species Herpetosiphonaceae bacterium. Next base: position 34,381 of record DASUTC010000367.1, on the reverse strand, counting down.
GCGTGGGCAAGATGACCGCCCGCTACCAGAAGCCGATGGATCGCCCGAATCAGCGCACAGACACGCCCGGTCGTCGTCGGGGCGTGCTGAGCGGCGACGGCGACGCCGGGCCGAAGATCGACAAGTCGAAGCTGGCCTTCTTGCAACCGTCGGGAGGTGGCGCGCATGGCTGAGTGTGGATGCAACGGGACCGGCTGGCGTCTGTCGCCCGCTGGGATCGTCGCTTGTGATTGCGAGATTGCCCAGGAGCGCCAGCGGGTGCAGGTCCGATCCCGGCTGGCCGGGTTGGAGCAGGAGCTTGGCACGCTGGCCAGTTGCACGTTTGCGACGTTCGATCCTGATCGCCCGACGCAGGCCGTCGAGTGGTGTGGCGATACGTTCAGCCCGTACGAGCAGCGCGAGTCCCTGCGGTTTGCGTGGCGGCGGGCCAAAGCGTACGCCGATCAGCCGCTGGGCTGGCTGTACCTGTGCGGCCCCTACGGCAGCGGGAAGAGCCACCTGGCAGCGGCGACCGCGCATCGCCTGGCCGAGCGCGGCCATATGATCGCGTATGCCAGCACGCCGGATCTGCTCGACTTCATTCGCGCCGGCTACGACGACGGCACCGCGCACGAGCGGCTCGACACCCTGAAGCGCGTGCAGGTGCTGATCCTCGACGACATCGCTGCCGAGAACGCCACCGACTGGACCGAGGAAAAACTATTCGTGATCGTCAATGCCCGGATGCTGGCGCAGCGACCCACGATCTTTACGTCCAACGTGCGGATCGACGCGCTCAGCGGACGCATCGGCAGCCGGATCGCGGGCGCGGCCGAGGAACTGCTGGTCATCGCCGCCGACTACCGAAAGCGAGGCCGCTGATGGAGCGCACGCTACCGCATAACGAGACCGCCGAGCGCGCGACCATTGGCGCGATCCTCCTGGATCGTGAGGCCATTGTGCCGATTGAGGCGTGGCTGGCGGCTGAGCATTTCTACATCGAGAAACACGCCTGGATCTACGAGGCGCAGCAGGCGTGCTATCGCCGGCGCGTGCCGCCCGACCTGACGACCGTCGCCGACGAGCTGCGCCGCGCGGGGCGACTGGAGCAGCTGGGCGGCGTGCCGTTCCTGGTCGATCTGTCCAACTCGGTGCCGACCGCCTTTCATGTCGAGTACTACGCCCGGATCGTGGAGCGCACGGCGACGCTGCGGCGGCTCATTCGCGCCGGCGGCAAAATCGCCGCGCTGGGCTATGACGAATCCGGCGACGTTGATGCCACGATCGCAGAGGCAGAGGCCGAACTGCATAAGGTCAGCCAGAGTCGAAGCGCTGGCGGTTTCGTATCGGCAGCGCAGGCCGTGGACGAGTACTACACGTTCCTGGAAGCGGCGACGGCCAGCGGCGGGATCGGCGGGCTGCCGACCGGATTTATTGACTTCGATCGCCATACCGGCGGGCTGCATAAGTCGGATCTCTGGATCTTGGCCGCGCGGCCTGGTGTCGGTAAAAGCGCGTTTTCGATGGGGATTGGTTTCAATATCGCGATGCAGCTGCACCTCTCGGTCGGCGTGTTCGCGCTGGAGATGGGCCGGGAGCAGTTGATCCAGCGCCTGGTGGCGGGTGAGACCGGGATCGACGGGCAGCGCCTGCGCAACGGGCGCGTGACCCAGGACGAGCTGGCGCGGGTTATGGACGCGATGGCGCGGATCTCCGAGCTGCCGCTGTACATCGACGACACGCCCGGCGTGACCGTGCATGAAGTGCGCTCGAAGGCGATCCGCCTGCAAGCCGAGCATGGCTTAGATCTCCTAATCATTGACTATTTGCAACTGATGAGCGGCAGCGGTAAGAGCGAGAACCGCGTGCAGGAAGTCAGCCAGATCTCGAAGGGGTTGAAGCAGCTGGCGCGCGAACTGAATATCCCGATCATCGCGCTGTCGCAACTGTCGCGGGCGGTGGAAGGCCGCACGAGTCATGTTCCTATGCTTGCCGACCTCCGTGAGAGCGGGAGTCTGGAGCAGGACGCGGACGGTGTCATGTTTATCTACAGGCCAGAACTCTACGACAAAGATACCGATCTAAAAGGCATCGCCGAGATCCATATCGCAAAACATCGTCATGGTCCGCTCGGTGTGGTGCCGCTGTTCTTCGATACACGCACGACGCGATTCCAGAGCCTTGCGCCGTACGAAAGCGTGGAGGGTTTCTAATGGCCCGCCGAGCGACCCCACCCCGGCCCGTGCCCAGCACGCCGACGCCCGAGACGTTTGTGCGCGGCGCGCTGTCGCCGGATGATCCCTGGATTGCGTTGCAGCTCGTCTCCGCGATGGCCTGGCGACGGCGGGGCGATGCGGCGCGGGCGAAGTTATATCTCAGGCGCTGGAAGGCGCTCAAGCAGGCGATGGAGAGCTAAGATGATCGAACCTGTGTACACCGAGGCCAATCATACGGTCTATCACGGCGATATGTGCGCCATTGTGCCGCAGTTGGAGATGGTCGACCATTGCCTGACCGACCTGCCGTTTCATGAATACACCCACCGAGGCGCACGCACGCGCAGCGCGAACACCGGCACCGACCACGATGGCACGTCGGGCGTGCTGATCGACTTTGCCAGTATCGACGACCTGCAAGTGCGGATCTGTCTCGGTCTGATCGGGATGCAACTCAAGCGCTGGTTTGTGGCGAGCATGGACTGGCGGCACCTGCGCGACCTTGAGGAGATTCCGCCGATCGGTTTTCGCAAGTGGCTGCGGCATGGTAGCTGGCTCAAGACCGATCCCGCGCCGCAATTCACCGGTACGGAGCCCGGCACCGGCTGGGAGAGCATTTGTATCATGCACGCCGATCGCGGCGGTCATAAGCGCTGGAACGGCGGCGGACATCCGGCGACCTACATTGGTCCGACGGAGAAGCGCGGCCAGTATCGCACACAAAAACCAGAGTGGCTGATCGGCAAGTGGATCGTCCAATTTACCGATCCCGGCGACCTCGTGCTTGATCCGTTTTGCGGCGGCGGGACCGTGGCGGCGATGTGTAAGAAGCTCGGCAGGCGCTCGATCTCGATCGACCGTAGCCGCCGCGCGGTGGATCTCACGATTGCCCGGCTCCAGGCGACCTACGAAGCCCCGATCGTGCTGCCTGAGCCGAAGCGCCGACAAGATGTTCTTGATTTCGCCGCCTAGATTTTTACCCGCCTTTGATTGACAAGTATGCAAAAAAGTACTATGATATTTGCATGGATGTAAATCTCAAAACCTACACCACCGCCGAAGCCGCCGCGCACTATGGCATCCCGCGCGGCACGATCCAGCAGGCCGCGCGTCGCGGGCAGCTCGTAGGCACGCGACGCGGGTCGATCTGGTTCTTCACTGCCGCGCAGATCGAGGCATGGCGGCGACGGACGGCGCAATGGCGGGAGCAGCGAGGGAAAGCATGAGCAAGGGCATAATCTTTTGGGAGCCGTGGATCAAGTGTGGCGAATGTAACGATGCCGAACAACTCACCCACACCATGAACCAAACGCCCGCTGATTTCGCCCGTGAAATTGGCTGGAAATTGACGAAATTGCATGGCTGGCTCTGCCCTCGTTGCCAGAAAGGTCTTGGTAAGTGATTGCGCGTCTGCGCGCTGACCTTGCGGCGGTTTCTCCTCGTCCCGTCGCGAGGCAGCGCGGAGCAGCGCAGCCAGTACCCTAACTCCGTCCTGGCGGCTGTCTTCAGATTGAGGCGGATGCTATTCGATGTTCGTGTGCTGCCAAGACCGTCGCACGGGGTGCGCGACAGGCCCGAGATGAGGGGACCGGACGCCTTAGACGCAGCAGCAGAAAGGAGCGACACGGTGTAGTTGCCGAACCTGAGTATCGCTTTGAGTTTCACACCTGCGCGCGGGGCCGTCGCTCGGGGGAGAGATGGCCCCGCCGCAATGTAGTTGAGGATGCGTATGGAGCAGATTTCTGACGAGATGAAAGCCGTGATTCTTGGGATTACTGAGGGCGTGCCGGATGTCGAGCGCCGCCTGACGAACTGCGCGGTCGCGTGCCTGGGCGCGAAGACCGACGATCTCGGCGCGCTGCCGACCGGGAGCCTGGGGCGGCTGATCACGATGCTGGCGATCCACGGCCCCGAATCACCAGCCGTGCAGATGGAACTGCACGCCATGTCCACCGCGCTCCAGGCGACGAAGTTCGGCCATCCCCGGTACGGCGATATGCAGGCCGCCCGCGCGGCCGTCAACGCCGCACCGCCGCGCCACGAGCCGATGGTGTAGTGATGGGCTACACCGGGACCAAACACCGCTTCCCGCGCCGCCCGTGGACGCCTGACGAGGTGCAGCGCGTGGTCGATCTGCTCTCCGCTGGCTATGGCATGGATTACATCACGGCCACCGTGCAGCGCTCCTATAACGCGATCGTTTGCTATCTGCGACTCGTCCAGCCCGGCGGTGTCACGGCCATCCGCTCCGATCTGCTGGCCGTGCGCTCCCGCATTGCTGTCGCCCGGCTCTTTGGCGTCGCTGAAAACCGTGTCGATACCTGGATTCAGGCGGGCTGGCTGAAAGCCCGGCGCAACCGACGCACGCAGGGCCATCGCCGCACGAAGTACCTGATCACCGACGAGGCGATCCTGACGTTTCTGGAATGCCGCGACGCCTGGGTGATGTGGGAGGCCGACGATATTACCGATCCCGACTGGCGAGAGCACGCCCGCGAAATTCGCGCCGCTGCCGGCGGTCGCTGGGTTCGTACCAGTGAGATCCCGACCTACGCCGATCGCTTTCGGCACTACTCACGCAGTGGCGCTGGCAGCTGGGTCGATCGGGGCCTTCTGCCGTCTATCAAGATTCAGAACGTGCTGTATGTATGGAGTGCCGACCTTGACCGGTTCATCCCGCCCAGCCTGCGCCCGACCGCCAACGCACCGCTGGAGCCTGCACGATGATCAGCAGATCGTCCAGCTGGTGCGCGCCGGTCAAAGCGTGGCCCATGTCGCGCGGCAGTTCGACTGGTCAGAGTTGGCATTATCAGGCTATATTCGCCGTCGTTTTGGGAGCGTTGGCCGAGCAGATCGCGCCAAGCCCGACCGAGTACCTGGACACGCGGTTCTATCGCCGCTAAGGAGGATGTCATGATCCTGGTCCGTCAGAACGGCCCGTTTGAGCTGGAAGCAACGCCCGACGCCGCGCCGCAGCCTCGCCCGCTGGATCTGTCGCTCGTGGGGCAGCCGGTGCGCTTTTCCTCGCTGGCCGCGCCGTCGCTGGCCAGGCAGAACGGCACGATCAGCGCGGTGCTGGCCCGGCTCACGACGGGGGAGCATCTGGTCACGATCAAGTTTCATCCTCCGATCAAGCATGGCGGCATGGAGCGGCGCTATCTCGACTCGCCGACCGACGATCTGGTCTTTCTCGGCCAGGCGCGTGAGCAGGCGGCGTAGCGATGGAGATCCTGACGCTCGACGAGTACCGCCAGCAGCTCGCGCCACCGCCCCGCCGTCGCGACGATGAGCATGTGATCCAGCGCGAGTTCTTTCAATGGATCAACGAGGCGGCGATCGTCGAGTATCCGGTGCTGGGCCGCTTCTACGCGGTCCCGAACGGCGGGAAGCGTGATAAGGCGGTCGCGGCCAAGCTCAAGGCCGAGGGCGTGCAGGCGGGCGTGTTGGATACCAACCTGCCGTTCCCGGTCGCGCCCTATGTCGGGCTCTGGATCGAGTTCAAGACCGAGCGCGGGAGCCTCAGCAAAGAGCAGCGCGACTGGCGCGACTTTCTGCTGAGCGCGGGCCATCAGGTCCACATCGCGCGCTCCTGGCAGCAGGCGGCACGGCAGGCGCTGGAATATCTCAAGGCCGACGAGCGGACAATCTTACGGCTGACTGAGGGGATTTTGTAGCCATGTTTCTTATTGTTGTTTTTATCGTCGGCGTCCTGATCGGTAGCCGCCTGCGCGTTGGCTCCAAGAGCGTACTCTTTGGCGTTCACTGCTGGGCGATTCATCCGTGGTTTGTGGCGCTGGCCTGGTGGAAGTTGTACGGCTTCCCGTTTGACCCGCGCCTGTGGGTTGCGTTTCTCGTCCACGATCTTGGCTATTTTGGCAAGCCGAATATGGACGGCATCGAGGGACAGACACACCCCGAACTCGGTGGGCGGATTATGGCGCGGCTCTTCGGGCAGGAGTGGGGCGACTTCACCCGCCTGCACAGTCGCTACTATGCCCGTATCGAGGGCAAACCTGTATCAAAACTCTGCGCTGCCGACAAGCTTGCGACCAGCCTCACGCCTGCCTGGATCTATGTGCCGCTCGGCACGCTAACCGGCGAGATCGACGAATACATGGCGCTGCCGGGATCGGTCGAGGCCATGCGGACAGGTGAGCACGACGGCACGCGGCGCGGTTGGTTTCGCTGGATTCAATCACATTTTGTGCTGGCGGCGCAAGGTACAGCCAAGCTCGATCCGCCACTGCAAAGCCATAAATAGTAAAAGGAGCCCACAACCATGATCCGCATACGCATCCTCGCCGCCCTCGCCCTGCTCAGCCTCGCCCCCGCGCCGACGTACGCCGCCCACCTGGCCCCGCCCGTGTCGCGCCCGGTCGCGCGCATCGGGGATTGCACCGAGGACGAGATCCCCGCGATCGACGCCGCGCCCGTAGTCGGCGGCTGGCAGCCGGGCCGCGTGGCGCAGCTGGGCTGCTGGGTGAAGGAGTAGGGACTATGAAACACGCAACAAACGGACAAATGGCGGAGATCATGGGGTGGACGCTAGACGGCAGCATTTATTACACATCAGATGGTCATATTGTTGGTTTTTTCCCGATTGGATCGGGGTTCAAGTTTGAAGCGGAATGGAATCCCATTGCAAGGCTTGACCACGCCGCGCTTGTGGAGGCACGGCTAGACGAACTCGGATTGAAGATGCAATACATGCGGGCGCTGACAGAACTGCTCAAGGATGAACGCGGACGATCGAGTGCATGGGGGTTTGTAACCGCGAAAGCGCAAACCCGTTGTAATGCTGCTTTACAGGCGTTTGAAGCATCCAAAATTGCACAATCCTAACTCCTGATAATCGGGGTTATTTGTAGTGAGGAAGCGAACAAATGAGCAGAATTATTTACCAAACAGACAATTGGGGCAATGTAGGCGAGGATCATATTGAGTTTACTTGGCAAGGCGTCACGATGTTTCTTACGATCACCGATGAAATGATCAAGATCGTGGGCGCTCAGTTTCTTGATGTTGATCATAGCTCTGTCAACAGCGTTACTCTCCGGCCAAGTGCAGAGCCATCGCTACTGACGCCAGCAACGCCGCCGAAGAATATCAAGGGTCCATTCAAAAATAAACCGCCCAAAGGGTTTACTTAGGGACGGATCTAAGTGTCGATAATGCGACTTATTGGTCGTTGAGTAGGTGAATTATGGACAGAGATCTACTAATCCAGAAGTTCCACGCGCCGCACTACTGCCCACGCTGCAACACGACACAGATCGATCCTTCGTGGACATGGGGCGGCACAACGTGGCACCACAAGTGCCCGATCGACAATCCACAGAGCGGCTATGAACTGATGCGACCACTAGACGCGGTAGCATTGGCCCAGCGGTGCGCTGCCTTAGAACAGGAGCACAAATCACTAGGTGCTGCGCTTGTATGCCGACTCTGCGATCAGACCAAGCCGATCATGTTCATTTTCAAGCGGGAGAATGATCGGCTATCCCTATGCTCTGACTGCATCCGTGAAGATGAGCACCTTTCTGATCTGGTACTGAAACAGCTTAAGCCTACTCCCGCCGCGCCGTCGCCTCAATCACAATCGGACGCTGCGCCTCAATGAGCGCCGCCGCTGCCGCTGCTGCCGCCTCGCTGGCCTGCGCCTGCGCCGCTGTCGCGACCGATCGCGTCGTGTCGTGCGCGGCCTTGAGGTCGTCATGCTGCCGCTGAAGCGCTGCCAGCGCCTGCTGGACCTGTGTGAGCGGGTCGGCGCGGTCGATCGGCGTGTAGGTGGCCGTGCGGTTCTTGAGATCGGCTTTGACCAGATAGTGATCGAACTCACGCTGCACCGTGGTGCCGTCGATCACGACGAACGGGCCGCGCGGCTGGCCCAACTCCAGCTTGCACTCCGGCAGGATCGCGACCGTCGAGTAGCCCGCGCCCGGCGCGATGTAGCGAAAGCTGGCCGTCTCGCCGACGAACATACAGAACAGGGCGTAGGCGTACGCGCCGCTGTAGGCCGCTGTGCCGCGAAACGAGGCCATGACCGTCACGCCCGCCTGCACGTGGCGCTGCATCTCCAGCAGGTTGCGGATGATACTGGCCGGGACGATCGCCACGTCGTAATCGACCCAGCTATAGATCGCCGCCTCGTCGAGATAGCCATCGATACCTGCCGCCAGAAAGTCGTCTTTCGAGATTGCGCCGTTCTTGCCCTCGATCGCGTTGGGGAGGATGATCACATCGGGACCAAGGATCTCGCGCCCGCGCTTCAGGAACGCCGCCCACGCGGCGCGGTACGCGGCATCGTCGGTATACTCCGTGCAGCCGCCGTAGTCGCGCTTGATTTTATTGAGCGAGAGGTGGCAGTTGTCGATTTCAAACGACCGCGCGCCCAGGCGCTCGACATACTCGTTTTGTACCTTGGTCCAGAAATACTCCTGCCACTCTTTATTGCCGGGGTCCATATCGTAGAAATAATTCTTCGAGTCGCCATTGACCGCCGCCAGCCGCCGACCGTCCAGGCCATGCAGGAACCAGGCTTTATTCGGGTGAATCTCGCGCTGAAACTGGTCACGGCTGAAGATCACGCCGTTGGTCCAGGGCGTAGCGGTCGGGATCGCGGCGGTGATGGTGTTCTCGTCACGGAAGCTGGGCGAGCTTTCTGGCTCCGGGATGATGTAGAACTTGGGCCACGTCGGGCGGATCTGTCCGAGCGCGCGCAGTTTCGCCACGGTCGCATCGTCGTTGCCGCGCTGGAGCACGAGATGGCGGATCAGCTGATCCAGCTGGTCGGCGGGAATGTTCGTCGGCGCGGTCGAGAAGGTACAGAGCGGGAGCGGGTTCATATCGGTAGTCCTTTCGTGTACAATGGGCCGTAGCCCATTAGGAGGTTTGTGATGCGTGTTCTGTTGATCGTAGCAGCTGCTGTGCTGCTGCTATTCGCTGGTCTGTCCGCACCCGCGCGGGCATCGGACCCGCTGCCGCCGATCCTGCCGACCGTCGCGCCGCCAACGACACCCACACCCGGCCCGCCGCCGCCTGACGCCACGCCGCAGATCGTGCTGCCGCAGCCGCCCGATCCGACTGGCACCCTCCCAACCGACAGCCCGCCGCCGATCCGACCAACGCCGGGCGCGCCGATTTCATCGATCGGACGCCGCCCCGCCGTTCCGATTCGCGTTAGGTAACGATCAGGCGATAGTACACGGTCACGTAGATCGAGAGCGATCCCGGCGCGCCAGTCACCGCCAAATCAACATCAATTCGCGCCCGGTTTGAGGGTGCCGCGCTCACGCTGGGCGCGGCATCGTTTTGCGCCCAGGTCAAGCTGGCAGCACTTGTATTGAATTGATGCACGCTACTTGCAGCGTTGTACGCCGCGTTGACGCCCCGAATAGTAATCGTCCAGTAGTTTGACCCGTTGTTGGTTGTGGCGACAACATAGCCCGTTGTACAGCGCGCAACGTAGGGCGCATAATCCTGGCGAATATCACTGATCGGCACTGACGTTGCCACGGTGAGTCCAGTCACGCCACGTTGGGCGCTCAACTCGTGACAGGTCAGCCAGCGCGCCCCGTCGTAGAAGCACCACCAGCCGAGATCCGAGCGGTAGAAGCGCAGGCCGGTTGGCGGGCTGCTGGGAAACGCGGTGCCGCTGGCCTCGGTGGTGTTCGCGGCGGCGATACGCTCCACGCGCCGCTTGAGGTGTTCCAGGTCGCGGATCGTCGGCAGATCGTTCATTGCTCACCTCGCACAAACGCCTCGATCGTCTCCGTGCCGCCCGCCACCTCAATCTTTACCAGGTCGATCCGCGCATCGATCAGGTACGTATCCGCGCCGGCGGTCACGTAGTCGCCGTGCTTCCAGTGGACGCCGTAGCGCGTGTCGGGTGTTTCCTGCACCCGCCCGGAGATGCGCACGCGGGGGCGGGCGGCGCGCACGCGCGCCTGTCCCTCACTTGTGAGGATGGTTATGTCGGCGGTGTCGGTCTTTTCGACCAGGCGCTCGATGCGATTGAACGGACTGGCCCCGATGCGCTCCGTGTCGGCATACACGCCGATCGTCCGCGCCTCCCGGTCGCCCTGCCCGCCCACGATCGCGGCGGTCACTTCTTCGCTTTCGTCCTCGTCGATCTCGACGTCGGTCAGGTTGCCGAGATCGGGCGACAGAATCACCGGGCTGATGCCGCCGGGGAAGCGATGATCGTCGCCGCGCTGTTGCAGATAGGTTTGCAGGATCAGCCGCTCGTTGACCGCGACCACATCAAACGCGACGTACACGCCCGCCTGTGCGCTGGCGTCGGCGATCTCGCGGCAGACCTCCAGCACATTGTCGCGCGAGAACGCCTTGCTGACGGTCGCGCCCGCGCTGGCCACGGCGGCCAGATCCAGGTAGGCCGACAGGTTGACGCCCGTCGCCCCGCCACTCTCGGCGTCGCGCTCGGCGCTGTCGATCCCGTTGTGCAGGTTTTCATTGACCACCTCGACGATCAGCGCATCTGCCGCGCCGCTCTTCTCGGCAAAGCTGCTGCCCGCCGGGTAGGCCACGATCCGCCGGTCGAGCAGTGTCAGCAGCGAGAACGCGCGCACGATCAGCCGCCGCTCGCCGCTACGCATGATCTTTCGCCGTGGGTGCCGGATCAGCCACACACCCTCCAGCTGCGCCGGGCGACCGTCCACGCTCCGCCACACGGCGATCCGCCCGTCGGTGCGGAAGAGTGCGCGCGGGATTGTGCCGGGCAACTCCAGGGTTAGCTCGGTGATCGTGTTCGTCGCCAGCGTGTAGGACAGGCTGAGGAAAGCCGACAGATCGGCCTCCAGGCGCACGCCGAACGGATCGGCCAGGATCAGTTCATACGTGGCGGCCATTAGCTTGCCACCCGATCATCGGCGCTCCAGGCGCGCGGGCGATAGACCAGCGTCACCTCCGGGCCGGGCTCGGCAAAGAAGGCCACATTGTTTATACCGGGCTGGAGCCGCCACGTCGCATAGCGCGAGCCGGGCAACACGCTGCTGATCACGTTGCCGCGCACGCTCGACGTGATGCCGCGCGAACCGGGCCGCAGATCGATCGTCAGCGTCTCGCCGGGCACCAGCACCAGATTGAAGTAGATCGCGTCGCCGGTCGTCGTGTTGGCGAGTTCGTACACGCGGATCTGAAACGCCGTCGTATTGCGGACGGTCACGACCGGGTACGCCGTGGCCGAGCCGGGGTTATTGATCACGGCGACGCTGGCGGCATTGCCGTCGGCACCCGTAAAGTCGCCGCCCACGTACAGCTCGCCGGTGGGTGCTGCCAGCACGGCCCGGATCACGTTGGAGGTCGGCAGATCCACATCCAGCGGCAGCCAGATCGAGGTGTTGTATTGCGCGATGCGATCCAGGATCGAGAGCGGCCCGGCGTTCGTGAAGCTGCCCGCCGCGAACAGGAGGCCACTCGCGTCCACGTCCAGCGCCAGCACGCCGCGCGTGCCGACCGCCGCCCCGCCCGTGCCGACGCCAGTTTGCAGGCTCGACCACGCGACGCCATTCCAGGCGGCGATGTTCGGCGCGGCCACGATCCCGGCTGAGCCAAAGAAGCCGCCGGCGTACAAGATGCCGTTGGGCCCGACCGTGAGCGCCCGTACATCGGCATTACTCATGCCCTGCGCCAGCGTGCCCCAGCCGCCATTCCACGCGGCGATCCCGCGCGCCGTGGTGCCCGCCGCTGCGGTAAATGCCCCGCCCGCGATCAGCGTGCCGCTGGGTAGCGAGGTGAGCGCCCGTACGTCGGCCTGATTGAAGGTGCCGCCAGTCAGTGTGCCCCAGCCGCTACTCGTCCACATCGCGATCCCAAACGCGCGGGTGCCTGCCGCCTGCGTGAACGCGCCGCCGACGTAGAGCGTGCCGGATGGCGCATAGTGCAGCGCCACCACATCCGAAGGATCAGGGGAGAGCGTACCGGGGCCGAGGGTGCCAAACGCGCCATTCCAGGCCGCCACCGAGAGCGCCCGCGTGCCGCCCGCCGTCTGAAAGTTGCCGCCGACGTAGAGCGTGCCGCTGGCGGTAGTTTCGAGTGTCGCCACGTTGCCGTTGACCGTTCCGCCCGTGAGCGTGCCCCAGCGCTCGGTGAGCGGATGCCAGAGCGCCAACCGCTGCGCGACGGTGCCGCCCGCGCTATTGAACGCCCCGCCGACGACCAGCGTACCATTCAGCCAGGCCAGCGCATACACGCTGTTATTGATTGTGCCGCCGCCGAGCGTGCCCCACTGGCCGCTTGTGTCGCGCCGGATGATGTAGTTGGGATTGCTGAGCGTGCCCTGCGCCAGTAGTGCCGTGCCGTACTCGACGGTCGTCTGCCAGTAGGGATCGAACGCCACAAACCGCATACCCGCCGTTTCCGAGAAGCCCGCGCGGCTTTCCAGGCTCAAGCCGCCATCATAGTAGGCGTCGATCTGAAGCGTGCCGCCCGCGCCGCTATACCAGAAGCGCGTCGGCTGCTTGGTCGGCGTGAGATCGGGCTTGATGGCGTCGATGATCGCGGCGCGGATCGCGTGCAGGCCGGGGTAGCTCGTGCCGCTCATCAGGGAGGCGATCGTAAAGGCGCGCGGTTGGGCGAACGTATTTTGATACAGTGCGCCGTCTTGCAGCCCGTACTGCTGCGCGATGTTCTGCACGTCGGCCATGCCGATGCCGGGCGACTCCAGCACGATCGCGCCGAGGTCATTCAGCGCCACGATCGAGCCGCCCGATCGCACGGTGCCGGGCCGAAAGCTCGTCGATTGGTGCGGGTTGCCGTCCCAGCGGCAGCCGGGCTGATCGCCGTCGATCGGGGTTGTCACCGAGCCGACTTCCGCCTGTACTGCATCGATGTAGATCGTGCCGGTGCTGGCCGCGCCGGCCCCGTTTGCTTTCCGCACAATAATGCGTCGGTTCTGGCTACTGTTCTCGGTGTAGCTCCCCACGTACCTATGCCACGTCCCGCCGCCTTGGAAAACTACGCTCCCAGCCAGTGCATTGGAGGTATTCGCCACGGCCAGCATATACTCGACACCCACCGAGCCGCGTACATAGGCACTGTAGCTGTAGGCCGTGCCGTTCTGCGCGGCAAACGTGCCGACGTAGGCACCGCTAGTGCCGTTGCTGTTCGGCACCACAAACAGGCTATAGGCTCCAGCAGCTTGATAATCGCTGGCACTCCCAAGTGTCGCGGATTGAATCGCGCCCGCGCCGATCGTGCCGCGTTCAAAGGATGGGTTAAGTGTAAGGTTGCGCTTCTCGCTGGGCAGGATAAGAGACCAGTACCCCATAGACACCTGCACACAAAAAGGCGGCGGCCTCGCTCCCCACATTGGAGAGAAAGACCGCCGCCGAAAGTCCGATGGCTTTAGATTGTTGCAGGTATTATAGCATGTGGCGTACAGGGATGCCTATAGATCTTCCGGGTCCGAGTCCGCCCAATGGTCGCCAAAACCATCAGCCAACGCCTCCGCAGTTGTGCGATCTCGTTCCATAATCTCATCAATATCCGGCTCGGTTTCGCGTGGCCTGCCGGGCTTACGCTTGGTGGTTTTGTACTGCTCTACATCGGCGCGCTTGAGCCGGTAGCCGCTCGGTGTAATGTGTGCGCTCAAGCGCTTATTGCGGATCGCCTGCTGGACCGTGGCGGCGCTGCATCCGAGGATGCGCGCCGCTTCCGCCGTCCCGATCTCGTCAGTATTAGTAGTCAACGCCTTCCACCTGTTGATCGAGCTCGGTCCACTCAGCCGCAACACTCTCTGCCGTTTCCGTGCCTTTCCAGTCGCCTTCTTCCAGCCAATCCGCCAGGCCGTCGCGGCTCACATCATCACTCAGGTGCTGGTACACCATCGCCTCAACCGCCGACCAATCCGTGCTCATTACTGCCTGCTGAAATTCAATGTTGCTCATGGTGGTCACTGTCTCCATGTGTTTGTTTGGTATGCCTATATATTATCATGACCGTGATAATTTGTCTATATGAATCTGGTAAAGATTTATGGCCAATTTTCACAGATAGACACCACGCGCCCGGATCTGCTATAGTAGCCTCCTACACATCCACACCCCCAAGGAGTCTCTATGGAAGCGAAGAAGCCTCGCAGTTGGCGGCGCTGGGCGCTGTATGCGCTCGGTGGCCTGGTCGTTCTGTGTCTCGTCTGCGGCATCATCGGCGCGCTCACCAATCCATCCACACCCCAGCAAACCGCCGCCGCGCCGGACACCACCGGGCAAACGACCGCGCCCGTCGCCTCAGCAGCCGCTGCACCCGACCCCAGCCCGACCGCAGAACCCAGCCCCACGGCAGAGCCGACCGCCGCGCCGAGCCAGGAGCCGACGCCCTTACCCGCCGTCGGGCAGGATGTGCAGGTGGGCGACGTGCGCTGGAAGGTGATCGCGGCTGAGGATCTTGGGCAGGAGCTGCCGAGCGATAATCAGTTTATCGAGGCCAAAAAGACAAGCGGGAAGTTTATTCGCGTGCAGTGGGAGATGGAGAACCTCAAGAGCGATACCGCATCCTTTACCGGCGCGGATCTCGTCGATAGTAAGGACCGCACATTCCAGGCGTCCACCGACGCGCTGGTGGGCTTTATCGACAGCGAGCAGATCTGCTCATTTGAGAGCCTGAATCCCAACGTACCGAAGACGTGTACACGCATCTGGGAAGTGCCGGCGGATGCTGCCGACTTGAAGCTCAAGGCGAGCGATCTGGAACTCTTCGGCGGAGATGAGACGCTGATCGCGCTCGGCTTCTAAAAGCCTGCTTTCGCCAGCGTGCGCATCAGGGCAAAGTCGGCGCTGGGATTGTTCGGCGCGCTGCCGTAGGTCGGGCTGTAGTTGAAGTTGTTCACGACGCTGCTACTCGTCTGCTGTGCGGTGCTGAGCGCGCCGCCGCTGGCCTGCGTGACGGCTGCCTGCACGAGTGGCGCGCCGCGTGTCACGCCCAGCGCCATCCCCTGCATCATCGGCACGCCGACCAGATCCGCAAACATCTTCGACGGGCTGGCGATGCCCAGCGCATCCTTGGCTGCCTCAAGTGCGCGCTTGGCCGCGTCCACGACCGCGCCGACCAGCGCGCCGACGCCGTTCTTGACGCCGTTGATAATACCCGTAATAATCCCACCGCCGATCGAGAGCGCCGAGCTAATGAACTGCGGCGAGAGCCCGGTGATCTGACTGGCAAGCCCCAACAGGATCGACGGCACGGCGGCGGCCAGTTCCTGCACTTTCGTCACGACGGCGCTGCGGATGCCCTCGAAGATCTCGCGGAAGTTGGCGATAATCGCGCCCAGGATACGATCCTGTGTCTGCTGGAGCGCGTCGAGCGCGCCCTGCCAGTCGCCTTTGATCAGCGCCAGCGTCGTGTTGATCACGCCCTGAATCAGCGCCAGCGCGGTCTGGACGATGGTTTTGATCGCGGCCCAGGCAATATCAAGCGCCAGCTGGATCTCTGCGCCGTGCTGTTGCACCCAGGCCGTCGCCGAGCGCAGCCGCTCCCCGATGGTCAGATCCAGGATTTGCAGCACGCCGGTCACGATCTGCTGAATGCTCGTCCATGCCTGTTGCGCCGTGGTCAGGATGTCCGCGCCGTGCCGATCCCAAAACGCCGACAGCTCGCCCAGCCAGGCGCTAATCAGGCTGCCGAGATAGCCGGCTACGTTGGTCACGACCGTGCGAATGCCGCCCCAATCCGACTCCCAGGCGGCATACAGCGCCGCGCCGAGCGCGACCGCTGCCAGGATCGGCGCAGCCAGGCTGAGGATTGAGGCGACCGCCGAGGCAATCGCCGCCACCATCGCGCCGCCCAGCATCGCCGCGACCCCAGCCAGGATCGGCTGCCAGTGGCTTACCAGGAACGCCGCGATCGGCTCTGCCGCAGCCAGCATACCGCTGAACCCAGGGATGACCTGATCGATCGAGCTAACGAGCGCCTGCACCGGATTGGCGGCATTGGCGATCGACTCCGCAAACGCCATCACCTGATTGACACCGGGCGTCACGTAGTTGGCCAGGAAGTCCGACAGGACCGGCAGCAGCGCCGTGCCGACGACGATTTGCAGCGCCTCGATACTGCCCTTCAGGTTCTCCATCTGGAAGTTAAAGCCCTGCTGCGTCGCCGCTGCCTGCGCCTGGACGCCGTTCGCCTCCATCATCTTCTGCGCGAACAGGTCGTACTGCTCCGACCCTGCGCTGATCAGGGCAATGGCCGCGCCCTTGGCATCGTTGCCGAAGATGGTTGACAGCGCCTCGGTGCGCTGCGCATCAGACAGCCCGCCAAAGGATTGCTTGAGCAGTTCCGCCGCGTCGCGCATGCCGATGAACTTGCCGTCCATATCAAAGAACTTGCTCTGCGCAAAGCTATCCCAGACCTTTTGCGTTTCTTTGGCCGTAAAGCCTTGCTTGACCGCAAACTCGGTAAATTGGTTGCCCAGCGTGTCGATATCGGTGCCGAGTGGCTCGACCCCGTTATCCTTGAGAAACTGCATGATCCGCGTGGTGCTGGTGGTCATTAGGCCCAGGCCCGACATTGCTTCGGTTGCTGCCTTCGTGGATGGGACGAACCGCGCGACGAGGTTCTTAAATGACGTGCCGGCTTCGGCAGCGCTGCCGAACGCGGGACTGATCAGGCCCATCGTCGTTACAAAGTCCTGATAGTCGATGCCTGCGCCTTTGACCGCGCCCGCCGCCTGCAACATGGCGTCGCCGAGCTTCTGCACGTCCAGCGTCGAGGCGTTGGCGGCTTTGGTCATCAGCTCCTGCGCGTTGGCCATGAACTCGGTCTGCTCGGTGACACTCGCGCCCATTGGCACAAAGGTGCCGAGCATTTTGGTGGTCAATTCGGCGGCGTCAGCAAGCTCCATCCCGGCAGCCGCCGCAAATTGCAGCGAGTCGCGCAGCGCGCCGGCTTTGACGACGGCAGGATCGATACCGGCCTTGATCAGTGTGGTCGCGGCCTCCTGCACCTCGGTCGTCGAGACCGGCAGTTCTTTGCCGAGCGAGATAAACAGATCCTTGAACTCGTTCAGCGCCGCGCTGCCCGGCTCAAAGCCTGCGCCCGCCGCCGCGCCAAAGGCGTTCATCCCGGCCTCGAAGTTGCCCGCCAAGCCCACGCTATCGGTGACGAACTTGGCGACGCCGACACCGGCGGCGACCGTGGCCGTTGCGATGGCGGCCAGGCCCGCCACGCCGACCTTTTGGAGCGTACTAAAGCCGCCGCCGGATTTCTCCGCAGCGGAGCCGAGGGATTCAACGTCGTTTTTGGCGTCCTTGAGGGCCGAGCCGCTACCGACACTGGACACAACGATCTTGATTTCGGCGGCCATGCGCTCCTACACACAACGCGGCGGCCCTGCTCCCCGATCCGAGGAGAAAGACCGCCGCCGATCGTTCCGATGGCTGTTAGGTGTTTTTATTCTCGCGGGCGCGTTCCCGCTCTTCCAGATAGACCGTGCGCCGGGCGATCCAGCGCAGCGCGCCGGGCTGCGCCATGATCTCCCACGGCGCTTTGCCCCAGCGCGACTCTTCCGCGATCTGGATCGCCGTCGCCCACGCGGGCACGTTCGTCCCCCCAAAGCGCAGCGCGTTGTAGAGCGCTGCGCGTTCTAGTTTGGGACCGTGGTTTGCTCCGTGATCGAGGACTGCATGGCCGTCGTCAGTTCGCGAAACTGCTTATTGGTGATCGCCCGCAGCTCGTCGCGGCTCAGGTCCAGCATCTCGCCCATCGGCTTGAACAGGTCGCGCCATTTGCCGGTTTCCTGCGCCGTCTCCATGTCTTCCATGAAGCCCAGCGTAATCTCGTCGGGATCGACGATCACCTCGCGCGTTTTCGCCGTTTCGCCTTTGCCGATGGTGATGGTGAATCGGATCATGTCTCGCGCCCCCTTCGCGCGTGTCGGTGCTTATGCGCCGGCAAACTCGCTCGTGCCGTGGCGCACGATCGTGATGGTGCCGCGTCCGGCAGCCGGCGTGCTTTCGTTGTACTTACTGATGAATTTGCCGACGGCGATCGAGTTGCCGTTCTGGTCGCCCAGCGGATCGAACTTCTGCCATTTGATCGGGAGATCAAAGATCGCGGTCTTGCGCTGGTAGGTGGTGCCGAGCGGGATCGTGCCGCCGGTCCACTGCATACGGAGCAGCTGCGGCAGTTGCTCACGCCACTTGTTTTTCTGGCCGGTCGTGCCCGCCGCGCCGTAGGTGCCGCTGATCTGATGCTCCAGCGTTAGCTCGCCCTCGATGTCGATGCCCGTGAAGACGGCGGTATGAAAGTACAACTGCCCGCTGTCGGCGGTGAACTTCGGCTCGAACTTCGGCGTGATCTTGAGCTGCCCGGCCAGGATGTTGCCCACCGTGACCTGGCCCGTGCCGAAGCCAGAGCCGACCGGCGTCAGGTAGAAGGTGCCGCGCGATGCCAGGATCGTCTCGACCGCTGGCAGCGTGCCGACGTTGCTAAACGTGCCGGCGTTGTTCGTGCGCTGCACCTGCCGGCCCATCAGATCCGCCTCAACGGTCATGGCCTCGCCGCCCACAAAGGTAATCGTCAGACCTTTGCCGATCAGGTACTCGATCGCTTCGGCTTCGACCTCGTTCTCGCCGCCTTCGAGCGTGTAGCTCTGTGTGTACGGCGCGGTGTCCGAGGGGATCGGCAGCGTAAAGACGACCGCCGAGCCGCTGGCCCCCTGCGCGCTGCCGGCGCGATTGCCGCCGCCCGACGTGCCCAGCCCGTGCATCATCAGCAGATCGGGCAACTGCTCGAACGTGGCCGGGTTGCTCGGCAATTTCAACTCGGCCATGAGCTTGGGGATGTAGGTACGGTCGGTACCGCCGAAGATCCCAACCTGCTCTTCGACCATGACCAGCTCGCGCTGATCGTCGGGCATGTCCGCCACGCCGCGCCAGAGGAAGCGGGGCGCGACCGCGACGCCGTTCGTGTCTTCTGCTTTGAGTCGCAGTGACCGCAGTTCCTTTCGACCTGGACCCAGCATGTGCGTTGCTCCTGTGTGCTGGATGAATCAAAACGGCGGCGGTCGTCGCTGCCTGTTGGCTTTGACTGACCGCCGCCGGTGTTCCCGATGGCTCTTAGGTTGTTATGTCAAGACTGTGCTCCGGTATACACCACCGCTACGTTGTAGCGCTCCCGATTCGAGCGGGCTCCATCCCTGACACTATACACTCAATTATAGCATGTGCATCGGCAATTTACCATAGCTCGCGCACGCGCACGCGCAGCTCAAAGCCGTGAAACGGCACGCCGCCGAACACAAGATTGCTCACCAGCCCGCCGTCGCTATGTGGGCTCTGCGCGCCTTCCTCGACCGTGACCTGATAGGGATTGCTCCCGCTCGGATCGGCCAGCGCCACGGTCGCCGGATCGAGATACGTCTCCTTGAACCGTTGCAGCAGCACGGCGGCGGCGGCGGCGCGCGTCGGGATGTCGTTTTGGCCGAGCGGCTCGGTATAGACCAGGATGCGATAGGTGCGATCTTCGCGCTTGAGCGCCCCGCCCATGCCCTCATGGTGCCAGGTGCCATCGGCGGGCCACGAGATCGCGAACGGGAGATCGGCGGTGTTGAGCTGCGTCGGGTACTTGTCCAGCACCGGGGCGCGTTTCACGCCCGGCACGCCCCGATTCACCGCCTGGAGCAAATTGATCGTCGTATTAATCGCCATGTGATCCCCGATGATTCGCCATCGTTATCAATGCCGACGGCACGAGAATCCCGATCAACAAGGTAAGAATGCCGGGAATCCAGCCATGTTCTACGTAGAGAAAAGAGATCGTGACGTACACGGATGCGAGGAAGATCGCGATTGCAATGCCGTACACGGCAATTCGTTGTTTAGTCATGCTGATACACCCATAAGCGCCCGCCGAGCACCTGCACGCGCTCGCCCAGCGCATCGGTCACGGCCATCATAACCTCGCGATGATACCAATCATCGCCGCACAGGATCGCGCCCGGTATAAGGTGCGGCTTGACGGCCTCTAAACAGTCGAACACGCTCTGATAGTCGTGCGCGGCGTCGAGATGCAGGAAGGCGATCGCCGGATTATTCCCCTGCCGCCAGCCGGTGATCCATTCTTCCCAGCCAAGAATAATCGGCACAAACTCGCCCGCTGTCAGGCGCGTCATGTTCTGGCGAAACGTGCGGTACACATCCCGCTCCCGTGCCGCCACCGTCGCCGGATGATCGTCGCCTTCCGCCTCATTGCCGCGCCAGTGGTCAACACAGTGCAGGGTACGCGGCGCGACCGCCTGCGCGATCACAAACGCCGAGCGCCCTTCCCAGCAGCCGATCTCAACCAGCGCCCCGCCGGCGGGTGCATGCCGGGCCAACTCGGCCACAACCAGCGCCTGCGTGCCGCTGTACCAGTCCTCGTGAAAGTCGGGCCGCCAGTCGGGATGAAACAGATGCACCCAGCGCATCGGATCGAGCAGGACCGCGACCGGGAGATCCGCCGCCGGGCCGATCTCGAATTGTTGGTCGTCGCGCCCGTAGGCGTCCACGCCTGCCGCTATACGCTCGGCAATCGTGCCGGGATCGGTCGTCGTGTCGTCGATCAGTTCCTGGTGCAAAAAGCTGGTCATCTTCTGCTGGATGTGCGCCACGTCGCCAAAGTAGGAGAGGTGCCAGCCGCCGCCCTCGACGAGTGCATAGCGGGGGTAGTGTTCGTCGGGCATCCCCAGCCCGTACCGGATCACATGGGGGGAGAGGGCGCGCACGTCGGCGGCGGGAGCCGCGCGCGTGCCGCGCCAGCGGGCGTTCGTGCAGGTCGTGTTCAGGTTGTAGTAGGAGAGTGTCTGGTCATACACCGCCACGACGCCGGGATCGAGCGTGCGGGGAATGTGGGAGCGGCGCGGGATCTCGTCCACATCGGAGATCAGCACCACGTCGGTATCATCGGCGTCGAACAGTCCGCGTAGAATCGCGTTGCGCTGGGCCATCTCGCGGCGGCGCGTGCCGGGCAGACCGTCGCCTGCCGGGAGGTCGTGGACGATGATATGTCTGATTTTCGGTAGCCAGTCCTTGAAGCGCTCTTTGTGCTGCTCGAAGTACAGCGGTTTGGGCTGGCCCGCGTGCGTGTGCGTGGCCTCGACCAGCACGAAGCGATCGACCGTGTCGTACAGCTCGCGCAGGCGGATCTCTAATATGTCGAGTTCATTGAAGAAGGTCACGCAATCAATCACGGCCATGCGGCACCTCAGCGGCCCACGCCGCGCCCTCGGTTGAGACGGTCGGCGCGCGTTCTTTCGTGCGCTGTGTCCACATGACCCGCTGCTCGCCGTCCTGCTCGGCCTGCGGATCATGGAACGAAACAACGACCACATTGTTTGCTTCAAGGTGCAGACCGGTCACTACTGCTGTACTTGATACGCCTTCGATGCAGGTAGCGATCCGGTCGGTGGTTTCCAGCGTCGCGCCCTGCTGTGTGATCATCAGCAACACCTCAGCTGATATTCGGACTTCTCGCGTACTCATTTCGCACCTGCCAGATACGACTCGATCGCCGCGCCCGCCCGTTCGACCGGCTGCGCTGGCGGCACCTCGATCACGGCCATGCCATTGCACGGCAGTACGAACGTGACCGGCCAGCCGCGCGCGTCGCAAAACTCCTGCACGGCCCGACGCACGCCGGGGAACGTTTCGGGATCGTGGATGCAGATATGGCCGCCCTCACGCACCCAATGCGACCATAACTCAAGTTCGGCCTTGACGTGCTGATAGGTGTGTAGCGTGTCGATAAAGAGCAGGTTGATCAAGGGGTTAGATTCTGGCGGCAGCACCTTTGCGAAGTGGTCATACAGTACATTGACCGTCTCGCGCTCAATGCTCGATCCCTGGATGAACTGCCACAGCGGATGCCCCGCCGCGACCTGGCTCGACCGGGGATCAACGTCCACACTCCACACGTAGCCGCCGTGCTGCTCCACGCCCGCCAGCAGCGCCGCCGTGCTCACGCCCGAGCGCGTGCCCAGCTCCAGCACGTTACCGCGTGCGAGGCTGTACAGCAGCGGAAGGTGGTGCTGAATGTCAGACGGCGTGTAGAGATGATTCAGGTAGGTGGCATAGGTCGGCGTCGGCTGCGTCGGCTTGAGACTCGCCCACACCCGATCGCCGAATGTGCGTCGGTTGGCCTCGAAGCTCTCGGCCCAGCGGGAAAGCGCCCCCGCCGTGCGCCCGCCCTTGTGCTGGATCGGCCAGGCGGTCTGCACGAGCGAGATCCCGGCTTGCAGGGCGCGCAGGCAGAGATCGTTATCTTCCCAATAGGGACCGGGGTAGTAGATCGCATCCCACGGCCCGACGATAGCATGACGCTCGTCGCGCTCGTTCCATTCGTCGATCAGCTGCTCCCACGTCGCCCGCGTCGCCGCGATGCACCAGCCCGACAGATACGGCAGCCAGCGCCCGCCGACGCACTGCTGGCCCAGCTCCGGCCCGTAGAGCGCGCCGTCGCGCACATCTGCCGCGACCATGCCGAGCCAGTCGCCCGCCGGTACAACGTCGCTATTCAGGAACACGATAATATCGCCTGTGGCGCGTGCGTAGCCCTGATTATTCCCCGCCGCAAAGCCTGCGTTGTGATCGTTCCTGCGATAGATCCCGTGCTCGGCGTGCCACTCACGCAGCGCGGCGGCGGTGGCCGGGCCGCTGGCATTGTCCACGGTGACGACCTCAGCCCCGGCGACGGCGCGGCTGTAGTCGGGCAGGAGGTCGAGCGTTTCTGATGACCAAGGCGTGATAATCGAGATCTTAGGCATGTTGCCCGCCTTCACGAACACGCTCAACAACCTGAGCGTATGCCGCTACCATTTCTTGCACAGCAGCGAAGCCGAATACCATCACCCGATCGCCTTCGGTGATGATCAGGAATGGCCCATGTTCGATCGGTTCATTGAAGTCAGGAATCCGCTCACGCATCTGCTCAAGCGTTCCCCATCCCACAAACCAGCGCACCTCATTCATACGGCTAACACCTCCTCGGGCCGCACGATCCGCAGCACGCCCCGACTCCGCTCCCGTGCGATCTGCTGCTCAAGCTCGGCTAGGAGTGGCTGCCAGTAGGTCGCGACGACACGATCGATCTGGTAGTCGTATGCGCCCTCGTACGCAGCGGCTGTGATCTCGTCCCGCTCATATTGCAGCGCCACATACGCCTGCTCCAGCCGATCCGCAATCGCCGCCGGCTGCGGGATGTACTGGTAGCTCCCCTGCGGGCTGTAGAAGCGCAGCGCTTCCTCCCGTCGCACCTTCCAGCCGCCAAAGCACAGCTCTGCCGACGCCGCCCAATCGCCCACAATCACGGGCGTGCCGCACGCCTGTGATTCGAGCGTCGGCACGCCGAAGCCCTCACCCAGCGACACGGCGTTCAGCACGTCGATCGCGTTGTAGTAGGCGTGGAGGTACTGGTCAGGGAAGCCGCCGTTGCGGTAGCGCGCCTGATCGCAAAACATCACCTTATCCGTGATGCCGAGCTGCGCACAGAGCGCGTGCAAGTTCACGCCACCCTCGAAGCCGTCGGTACACACGTCGGTATGGACAAAGTAGCGCGCGTCGGGGTGCTGCTGGGCGAACAGCGCGAACGCTTCGAGGTTCTGCGGCCATGCCTTGCGGCTGGGAATGCCGCCGCGATTGACCGCGACCGTGCCGACCAGGAACAGATCGTCAGGGATGCCTAAGAACTGTCGCGCCTCGGCCTTACTCTGCGGGTTGAGCAGCTGCGGATCGTAGGCGTGCGGCGCGTAGAGCGGATCTAAGCCCGCGTCGTGCAGGTCGCGCTCGCCGTTCCGGGCGTAGGCGATCGGGCGGTAGCAGGACCGCACGGCCTCGATCACCGCAGCGGGCGCGGGCTCGTGATCGACGGGCACTAAGGGGCACCAGCGCAGGCCGCGAAACGTCTCTGGCCGAAACACGAACGCATCCTTGAGCGTGATCACGATGTCGGCGCGCCAGTCCGCTGCCGCTGCCGGGATCACGTCGTTACCAAACGGGTCCGCGCCGCCGGGGTAGATCTTGATCCCCTGCCACTCGATCGAGCCGCCGTGCAGCCCGAACGTGGTCAGGATCGCCACGTCGTGACCGAGCGCGGCCAGGCGCGGGGCGAGCAGGGCGATCTGTCGCCCGTATCCCGATACGCTCCAGGGCGCATCGCTTGCAATTAAGCACCGCATTAGCTCGCCTGCCCTTCGACCAGCGTGATCAGGCGGGCGCGGAGTTCGTGCGCCTCAATAATATTGTCTTCGATTGCCTGCTGGATTCGTCCCTGTTCTTGGCGGAGAAAGGCGATCCGCTGCTGATTGGCGGCGTACCGTTGCGCGGCTGTGACGATGGGCGATTCGGGCGCTGGCTTGCTGATGGCAGGTTTGCTGCTTTGCTTGATACAGCGTTCGTCCACAGTGTTCTATCCCCCTTCGATAGCCCTGGTGGGAGCGCGCGCCGGGTGCCAGGGTCGCACCAGTTCAGCCCGTCGGCCTAGACGCGCGCCGATCGGCAATGCAAAAGCGGCGGCCCGGCTCTCGCTCGTAGTGAGGAGAGACAGAACCGCCGCCGGTGTTTCCGATGGCTCTTAGTTGTTGCGGCTATTATAGCACGCGGGCTACGAGTTTTGAAGATTGGTCGCTAAACCGCTTGACAAATTATCCCGCTGGTGGTATATTTATTGCATAGCAACGAAGGGGCAAGACAATGGCACAAGCAATCAAAGGTGGTCAGGCTGGACAGAACGGCGAGTTTTACAAAGGCGGCCAATTTCTCCCAAATACCGATCTTCCGAAGCGCGGCGCGAAAGAGCGTAAAGCAGCGACGAAAAAGCAGCAGATCGCGCCGTATGTATGGGAAGTTGCGCCGAGCGGAGAGATGAGCATCTATAGCAACGTACAAGCTTTCGTCAAAGTTCAGAACGATACCATGACCATTGTTGCCAGTGTTGAGACGCTGAATTACTTCAAGGTTGACCGTGCCGAACTCCAAGGAAAGGTTGACAAATGGAACGCAGGGCAGCGGTGGATGTAGATCCACCGCTCACCAAAGATCCGACCATTATTCCATATATCATGTGTGCTGGATGTGGCGCAAAGCCAGAACACCATGACCCGCTTCCCGATGGTTGGTTGTGGGATACCCTAGAATTTCGCAACTCTTGGGTATGGTGTCCGAAATGTATTTCAGGTGAAACATGGCGCTAACGACCACAGAGGCGGCTGTACTGCTCAGTGAGCGCGGCTACACTGGACAAAAAGGACAGCCTATAAAACCTGATACTGTCAAGCATTGGTGTCAACAGGGACGCTTCCCACATGCCCAACGTATCGGCGGCGAACGCCGAGGGTATTGGCTGATCCCACGATCGGATCTTGACAATTTCGCCCCGCCACAGGCGGGCAGGCCAAAGCAAGAAAAATAGCACCCTCGCGCTGTCGTGACCAGCCGAGGGTATGACCATCCTGCAAGGAGGATGATGTGGACAGTGTACCGCAAAAGTCTTGCATTACGTGCAAGGAGTTGAAACCGCTAAGCGATTTTCCTACACGGCGCGATAGCCCCGATGGATATCGAAATCAATGTCATGTGTGTCGCAAATTGGCGCGCTATAACACAACGCCCGGATTTCTCGGTCCTGGTGATACCAAGACTTGTGCATTGTGCAAAAAGGTTAAACCTGTTGACCAATTTTGGACGAGCAAGGTGCAGCGCTCAGGATTTACAACACGGTGCAAGGAGTGTGGACAGGCGGCGGCGCGCGACTGGAAGCGTCGTAACAAAGACAAGATCCGAGCGTATGAGCAAGCAAATCGAGAGTATTTGCTGAAGTTGCGCCGCGATTGGGTCGAACGCAATCGATCACGGTACTTAGCCCTGCGGCGTAAGGCCGCAAAAACACCATATTGGAAAGCTTATAATCGCAACAAACAAGCCTTACGCCGCACACTCAGCCGACAGGGAGATGTAACTCCTGAGAAATTACAAGCCCTTTTAGACTCACAACACCGATGCTATTACTGCCATAAACCTTTTACGAGTCGCCGCAAAAAGACGATTGATCACGTTATTCCAATTGTCAAAGGTGGGGAGCACGTTCTGAGTAATCTTGTCGTGGCTTGTCAGTCCTGCAACTCGATCAAGCACGACAAGATTCAAACTCTTCTCTAAACGGCACCGCCCGTACGTGAACGGTAAGGGGCGAGGAGGTACCTCACATCTTGAGGGATGCCGCTGATGATAGTGACCTCCCCGCCCTCTTGAAAGCCCGCGACATCGGTCATGCCGCCCTGATCTTTGCCTCGGTACAGATAGGCCGCATACCTGACCGTCGCCTGCTGAATGTCGGCGGGCGGGGTCGTCGAGTAGCCCCACGTTCCACTAAACACCACATCGCTATCGGTATTCCACACCCACACATACGCGCTCTTGAGCCGCACGATCCGGTAGGGCGGTCCCTCGTTGCGCGGCTCCAGCCACACCGAGCCGACCGGGATCGTCTGCCCGTCGCCGTTATACACGCCCGTGAGGCTGTAGAGATCCTGATCCAGATAGAACGCGGCTCCCGCCACCTGTCCGCCGCTGAATCGGTTGTAGTACACCGTGCCTGCCGTGCCGGCAAAGCTGCGCCGCGTATAGGCGCTGATCGCGCCCTCGGCCCGATCCAAACAGTCTTGCAGCAGGCCGTCCTGCTCGGTGCCGAGGCTGCCATCGGGCGAGAGGTAGTCGCGCAGCGCCTGGAGAGTGACATAGCGGCTCATGTGATGTTACTCCCTCGCACAAAGTAGCGGGATTGCTCGGCGGCGTTGGCCGCGCCGGTCCCGACCCAGCGCACATTCCAGTAGCCCGCCTGCGTCGCCGTGCCGTTGTAGCTAAACGTGCCGAGCGCCTGCCGCGTGACCTGCCCCGCGCTCAGCGTGTAGGTGCCGACCGATCCGGCAGGCGTTTGCAGGTACAGCAGTACCTCGGACGGATCGACCGATTCGCCGGCGGCGTTGGTCACAAAGAAGCTGATCGTCGGTACATCGCCGACATCACAGGTAAACGCGCTCATTCATTCCTCCGTCGCCGTGGCGTTCGTCGTCGCGGCGGTTGTGGTGCTGGCATCCTGGTTCAATTGGTAGCCCACCGCGCCCGCGTGCGCCGTCGTCGCCGTGCTGCCGGTCTGGTTCAGTTGAAAACCGACCGCGCCGCCATGCACGAGGCCATAGAGCACGCGCCCGAACGCCCGGATCGCCGTGGCCCCGCCCCCGACCGCCTGCGCCGCCAGCGTGCCGCTGCTGCTGAGTAGCCCGCCGAGCGTGCGCTGGATCTGTTTGGTGATCGTCCCGGTGCTTTCCAGCGCGCCGGCTAGCCCGATCGTCGTGCGACGCTGGAGCATACCACTGCTACCGAGTGCCCCGGCCAGCACCTTCTGCGCCTGGCTGCGGAGCGTGCCGCCCGGTGCGAGACTGCCGCCTGTGGGTTTGCTGGCCTGTTTGATCAGGCTCCCGGCACTGGTCAGCGTGCCACCAAGCGAGAGCAGGATCGTTTTGATGACGCTCAGGCTGCCGCTGCTGGTCAGCGTCCCGCTCAGGATCTGCTGAGCCTGTCTCGACAGCGCGCCCGCGCTCGTCAGCGTGCCCGTAGTGACGTTCTGCGCCTGTTTCAGTAGCGCGCCCGTGCTCGTCAGATCTCCCGCCGCCTGTTTCCCGGTCTGCCGAACCAGCGCCCCGCTGCTGCTGAGGCTGCCCGCCAGCGAGAGCAGCACGGTCTTGATCGCGGTCAGCGTGCCGCTCGTGCCGAGTGTTCCGGCCAGCGTGCGCGCCGTGGATTTGAGCACCGCCCCGGCGCTCGATAGGCTACCGCTCACGCCTTTGCCGACCTGTTGCGCCAGCGTGCCGCTACTCGTGAGCACGCCCGCTGCCTGCTTGCCGATCTGCCGGCTGAGACTGCCCGCGCTGGTCAACGTGCCGCTCGTGACCGTCTGCGGCTGATTGGCGAGCGATCCCGCACTCGTCACGCTCCCGGCGGTCTGTTTCTGCGCTTGTCTGCTGAGCGCGCCCGCGCTACTTAGCCCGCCCGCCGCCTGTTTCCCGGTCTGCCGAACCAGCGTCCCGCTGCTGCTGAGCGTCCCGGCGGCGCTCTGCGTGTAGAGCGTGCCGCTGCTGGACTCCGTAACCTTGTAGGTGCCGAAGCGCCACGCCGCGCTATTGACCGCACCGTTCGGATAGTTGGCGTTCGGCCGGCCCGCGCTGATCCCGGCATCTCCGGCGCTGGTCAGCGCGTTGTCGGCGCTCGACAGGATCTCGACACCGTTCTTGAGTACGCGCTTGGCACTGTCGCGGAGTTCCAGCGTGATCACGTCGCCATTGGCGAGCCCGGTATCGACGCTGGCTAAGAGCGTGCGCGTGCCGCCGACGATCTTATACAGGCTTGTGTCGTTCTGCGCGTTGGCGAGCTGCGCGAACTCCACATAGTAGCCGTTGTCGGCGTCGGCCATGCGCCCGTGGATGCGCCACCAGCGGGAGGCTGATCCTGTATCCACGGCGTTGATCGTGATCGATACATCGTAGGCAGCCGTGGACGGCGACGGCTGCGATTTGACCAGGTGCCCGCTGCTGTTCGCGTTGGTCAGGCTGCCCAACTCGTCCGTCGCAGCCAGCACGCCCAGCACCGCCGTGCCCGTGATCGCGACCTCGGCATAGCCCGTGCCGGTCGTGTCGGGCGTGCGCGCCGTCAGCGCCTGATCGCTGGTCGCGACGAAGCGATCTTCAAAGATGACCGCCACTAGCCGCCCGCGCTACACGTCAGATCGTAGGTCGTTTGCAGAGAGTCCCCGGATTCGAGCGTGATCGCCGCAAAGACTGTCCGATCGAGGAGCGTCCCGCCGCCGGTCGCCGCCTGCGAAAAGATCCCGTGCTCCCGCGCGACGATCTGCGCGTCGGCGGTTAGCGTGCCAACGGTGCGGTAGATGTTCGCGCTGGCGCCCTCGGTCGTCGAGCCCGTCGCGCGCGTGCTGTCGGGATTGAGCGCGGTCGTGCTCTCCGTGACCAGCGCGGTATCGCCCGACGCTTCCGCCGTGCTGCCCGTGCCGACGCCGTGATACTTGAGGTTCTCCAGCTCGGTCGCGTTCTGGAACGCATCGACGAGGTAGCCCACGCCCGCCGTCGTGACGACCCGATACCCCAGCGTACCGTAGTGGATGCGCTGGCCGTCGGCCTTGATCACGACCGCCGAGAGCTTGCCGATCATCGTCGCCACGCCCCAGGCATTCGCGAACGGCGCGATCAGGTGATAGGCAATCCAGCCCTTGAGAAAGCCCCAGCGGAGCGTGTTTGCAAGCTTCCACGCGAGCGGCGCGGATTGGCGTTTGATACGCCGGATGTGGAGCGCGCCCCGTGGTCCGAGTGTGCCCTGTGCCATAGATCCTCCAAAGGCGGGACCGACGCCCCGCCCCTGTCCTGGTTTTACCCGCCGAAGGCCAGCACGCCGATCGTGCCGCCGCCGCCCGCCGCTGCGGTGCCCAGCAGCCCGCGTACAATCACGCTGCCGGCTGAGAACAGCGCCGGATCGATCTGCGCGCCCGAGACGGTGCCCGCGCCGATGTTCGCTCCTAGCGCAACCGGGAACGCCGCCGATACCGGAAAGCCGATCCCGATGGTGCCGACACCGCTGGCCAGCGCGGTCGTGCCCCAGCCCACGCGCGCGGGCACGGGTGCGCCGCCTGCGAATGTGGTAAAGGCCGTACCGCCCTGGAGAAAGCCGGTTGGCGTGTTATAGCTCATCCCTGCCTCCCGTTAGACCAGCGTCGTACCGACCGCTGCATAGCCGTTCGCCGCCGGCGTGGTGCCAGCCGTGCGCGCGGTCGTGGACAGGCAGAAAAACGCGCCGCCCAGCGTGCCGCCGCTATCGACCTTGAGATTGGCCCCAAAGTGCGTATAGCCCGTGCCCGCGCTGCTCAGCACATCCGATTTGACCTCGTAGATGATGCCCTGCCCGGTGGACGAGCCGAAGACCAGCGAGCCCAGCAGGCTATTGGTCAGACCCGCGCCGACCGCGTACACGAACACCGTCCCGGTGTTGCCGATGGTGCCCGCGAACGTGTAGGCGTGGTACTGGTAGTCGGTCGCCGGCACCGTGCCCGCCGCCGTGCCCGCCAGCGTCGTGTTGACGATGGAGCCGCCGCCGATCGTGGTCAGGCGGCTATTTTCAAACAGTGTATGGTTGCGTGCCACGTTAGCCCTCCGATCAGGCCGAAACTTTCATCGTGGCAATCCGCCACGGATCGATCACCTGGCCACCGACGCGGTAGCGCGCGACGACGACAATGCTATTCGTGCGCGCGGTCGTGGCATCGTCGTAGCGCTGCACGTCCATGCCCACCCGATCGACGATCAGGTACGCGCCGCGACAGATGAACAGGACCGGGTACACGTTGGCGGTGTAGGCCGTGCCGCTGGCGGTCGTCGGCGAGGCCAGCGCCTCCGACTCTTTGATGTCGTAGCCTTCCAGCTTGGTCGGCTGGCCGTTCTGGAGCTGCTGGTTGCGATCGGCCCACAGATACGCGCCCGAGCCGTCCTTGAGCGTCTTCACGACGCGCACCGAGCCGCGCGCCATCGCCCAGATGCCGCCCTGCTGGCGGTACTGGCTGGCGATCGCGTAGGGCACGTTGCGGAACGCATCGCCGGTCAGCGAGGTTGCGCCGCCGCTGTTGACCACCTGCACCGCGCCATAGGCGTAGGTGAATGGGCCGCCCGTGCTATTGCCGTTCAGGACGCCCTGCGGCTTGGCGACGCCATCGCCGATCAGGAACGCCTCGTCCTCGACGATCGCGATCGCTTCCGCAAAGGCCCGCTCCAAGAACGGCACGATCGCATTCGCGCCCGCGCTGTCTTCGAGCAGGTTTTTGCTGACCGGCGTGTGTGCCATCAGCGTATGCACCGGGATCGTCACCTGGCCGAACGTCGCGTTGGTCTCGGCCTGGCTGCTGGTCGGCGACTCGTCCACCCAGGTCGCGCGGACGCTAGTCGTGTAGCGATCGTCGCCGCCGAGCGCGACGGGGAACGTCACGCGGTCACGCGTCGTGGTGATCTTCTCAGCCACCTCGCGCATGATGGTCATGCCCACCAGGCGCTTCACGATCCGGTCGCGCACATCTTCGGGTACGAGGTAGCCGCCCAGCGTGTCCTGACTCTCGATCTGCGTGGCCTTGAGTTCGGCGACGGTGCGCCCGCTGGCGACGGCCTCTAAGATCTGCTCCGGGCTGTACAGCAGCGTGCGATGCAGCTTCGGATCGGCCTGACCCGTGCGGATGTAGCGCACAAAGTCGGCAGCCTTAGCCCACGCGACATGTCGGTAGTCGCGACCGTACAGCTCGGTCGCCACCTGCTGGACGCCCGTGTCCACCGCGCCGTACTTCTGCGCGAACCAGGACTTAACGGCGATGGTATCGGTGCTCTCCGGCGCGGGCTCAGCGCTGGCGTCGCCAAACGGCAGCCGCGCCGACGTGTCCACGCTCTTGGTCTCGGGCTGCCCCATCGACTCGGCCTTTTTCTCCAGCTCGGCCTGCCGCAGCAGCTTTTCCGCCTCGTCCAAATTGCTTGCTTTGATCGCGGTATCCGCCGCCGCAAGCGTGTCCTTCCATCCCATGATGGTTACTCCTGTAGTGCTACGATTCGTGCGTGCAGCGACAACCGCCGCGCTCGATCGTCCGCCGCCGCCTTTGTCCCTGCGGACCTCTCGCGGCTCTCGGTGTCGTGCGCCTCTGGGCTATCGTCTATGGTCACGTCAAGGCCGATCGCCTTGTACGCGGCTTTGATTTGTGATGCTGGCAGGAGCCGAGGCTCTGCTGGGGTCGGAGTCAACGACGCGGCCAGCAAGGGCCAGCGCGTGACCTCGTTCGTGCCGTTCGGCTGCGCCTTACGCTTCACCAGGTGCGGCGCGCTATCACTGCTGAGCGCCAGCGCCCCCTTGGTGATCATCTGCTGGATCGCGCCCCGGTACTTGTGCGCTTTCGCCAACTCGCCCTCTAACCAGATCCCTACGTCGTCAACCGTGGCCTTGGTCCAGGTGCCGACGACCGGATCGTCGGCGGTCTGCGGATCAAGCGCGTGGTGGTAGAGCATCGGGCGCGTGCTCCACTTGTCGAGCCAGTAGTCGGTCGCTTTCGTGAAGTAGTCGCGCATCATGGAGATGTCGGGCTCGTCGGCGCTGCCAAAGCGCACGGCGTAGGCTCCGATCCGGTCGTCGTCGAGCGCTTTCACGGCGTAGAACGGATCGACGCTCTTGGTAGCGCTGCTGCTGACCGGCACATAGTCGGGCTTGACCTCCTGCCAGTCGCCGCGCTGGGCAAAGCTGATCGCGCCGTCCTGCTGCGTGTAGCTGACCAGGTAGAACGTGCCGCCCTGGTTCACGATCACGGAGTCGTCGCGCACGGTCACGACGTAGGGCCGATCGTCGTAGCTGGGCATCTGCATCGGGGCGCGATACCACGCCTCGCGCACCTTCTGCGCCACCTGCTCGTAGTCCAGCGCTTTGCCGGCCATGCCGGGCATCTCGCCCATCTCCGACTCGTCGTCGGCTTCGCCTGTCTCTGCACCCAGCGTTTCCGCCAGTTCACAAAGCTCTTCCGCCCGGTCATAGATCGCCTGCACGATCGCCTGGTCTGCCGCGCTATTGCGCCGCCCGGCTTTGATGGCGTCGTACTCCTGCCCGACCTCGGTCAACTCGTCGAGCGTGGCGGTTAGGTCGTCCAGGATCGGGGCAAAGTCACTCATATCGATCTCCGTTGCTTTGCGGTTGAAGCGGTTTGCTTGGTGTCCGGTTAGATCGCCGTCGCTGATGAAGCGCAGCCCGCTTGCGCCGCGCAGGTTGTCAGCAATCAATTTTGCTTTGGCGATCGACGACGGTGTGCCGCGATTGAAGTGTGTTTTCGCAATCTCCCGCCAATCCGAGGTCGAAAGGTCGAACTTGGGCGTTTTTCCCGCCTGTGGCTTGGCATCCTCGATCGCCGCCCGTAGCGTGCGCCTGGTCACATTCGGACTACTCAGCAGCTTTTTCGCTTGCGCCCGGCTCGGCACCCGCTTACCATCCGACCCTTTCTTCCACAGTCCGCCCGTGCCGCCGCTCGGCTTGCCGCCCGATCCCCCGGACCCGCCGCCACCCCCGCCCATGTTGGCAAACATCGCCCGCTCTTGGGCGGTCTGTTTGATGGCGCTCACCGTCAGCTCGTCGCCGCGTGGTGCCGGGCGCTTGGACAGACGCTTCTTGCCGTCGGGCGTCAGGCTCGGCACGCCGTCGCGGTCGATCGTGATCAGTCCTTCGGCCTCAAGATCTGCCAGCTGCGTCTCGCTGAGCTTCCCGCCGCGCTCAAGTCTGCCGAGTTGCAGCGCCTGCACGCGCTCGGTACGTTCCTGCCGGGCCTGCTCCTTGGCGGTCTTTTCCTTATCTTTGGCATCGTCCTTGCCCTTGCCGCCGCCCCCGCCGCCCTTGGCCTGTTTCTGCTTCTCTTTCTCGGCCTTGGCCTGCTCGCGCTCTGCCGCCCGTTTCTCCCGTTCCGCCTGCCGGGCTGCCCGTGCGGTTTCGCGCTCCTGTTTGGCCGTCGCCTGGTCGGCTGCCTGTTTGACCCGATCCCCGCCCCGGCTGAGCGCGTCCCTGGCCTTCGACACATCGCCCGAGCGCGCCGCGTCCACGTAGGCCCGGCCTGCGCTGCTCAGGCGTGGCGTGCCATCGGCCCCGATCTCAACCATGCCGCGCTTCACGAGCTCGTCCTGCATTTTGGGCGAGAGCGCGATCACCTCGTCGGGACTGGCAAACTCCAGCAGCGCCTCGCTGACGTTCTCGCCCAGCCCGGCCTGTTCAGCGACCTTCTGCTCATTGGCTCGGCGCGTGGCGGTCTGCTCCTGCTCGCGCTCGGCCTTGCGCTGCTCCGGCGTGACTTTCGGCGCTTTCGGCTTCGCTGCCCCGCCGCCCGTGCCCGGCTTCGGCTTGGCTGCGGCTTTGCCTTTGGCCTTGCGCTGCTTGCGGGCCTCACGGACGGCTGCCATGCGTGCCGCAAAGGGATTCTCTTTGCCCCAGCGCACGAGGGCCGCATGGCGCGCCCGCTCGGCGGGCGTCATGGGCTTGCGAGTGCTGCCTGCCGCTGGGGCCGGGGTACTTGGCGCGGTCCCGCGTGCGGCGCTGGTTTGCTCTTTTGGCTCGGCTTTGAAAGCGGTCATAAGGCACACAAAAAGC